>DASPKW010000387.1:0-11677 GCA_035627895.1 Tepidisphaeraceae bacterium
ACACGCCGGCCGGGCGACGGCGGCTGGTCGTGGTCGAGGGGTTGTTGTCGGCCGCGGTCGTCGAGCCCGCCGGGTCGGGGATGCCGCCGCGGATCGTGTAGGGGCCGGGGAGGTTGGCGATCACGGCAAGCGCCGGGCGATCCGCCCAGTCCCGATCGGCCACGCCCTCCCAAACCACGCGGGGCCGGCCCCCGGCCCACCCGGCGGGCTCGACGACCGCGGCCGACAACAACCCCTCGACCACGACCAGCCGCCGTCGCCCGGCCGGCGTGTACCGCTCGTGGCAGAACGTGGTCGCGCTCCCGGGAGACCCACCCCACGGCGCCGCCGTCCCGCCGGCCGTGGCCCAGAAGGCCGTCCACCGTGCGTCGGTCCGCGCCGCGCCCTCCGGGCCGAGTCGGTACTCTCCCGGCCACGCCGCCATCAGAGCCGCGGCGGCCGCCGGGTCGCCCTCGTACACCGCTCGGCCCTGCGGCATCTGCGCCGTCATGCACGCCGCCTGCAGGCGCATCAACTGGTAATGACGCCACGCGCCCGTACGCGACGCCGAGGCCGGCGACGGGCACGCACGGCCAGACCGGCCAGAGGCGCAGCGCCCGCCGGAGCCCGCGCCTCCGGGAAGGGGGGGCGTAGTCCAGGGCGGGCGGTGCGGCCGGCGATGAAGGGCAAGGGGGCGTGGGGTCGGTCATCCGCGCCGCGATCCTACCGTGCCGTCCGGAAGGCGGAAGGAAGGGCGCGCGACCGAACAAGCGCAATCCGACGACGCGGCTAAGGACGGTGTCCGACTCGAAACTGATCTCTTTGTGAACGCTCACGCTTTTGATCCCGGAGGGGGGGCGGGCCAGATCAGCTTGCACAGCTCGAACAACAGCCGGTGCCTTTCCTCAAGTTCGTCCGGCCCGAACTGCTCGAGCGGTTTGAAGGCGAGACCCCCCGATTTGGCGAACGACTTGAAGTCCAGTTTGCTTTTGTAGCTGTCCGCTCGGAGTGTCTCGTTCCAAAGGAGCGTGTTCGCGTAGGACTTGAGCTTGTCCGCAAAGAGCTCATTCCCGCTCGATTGGTTGTCCCTCCCCTTCATCAGGAGTACCGCCCCGAGCCGATTTCGCTCCTGCTCGAAGCGTTCCTCATCCATCTCGAACATCGCGCGGTTCGCGTCGTTCCGCGCGAAGATGTGCTCGATGTGGAAGCCGTTGACGTGCCCCCCCTTCGTCACGAGGTTCTTGAGCGGATGCTTCATCTCCTGCTTCATCCCCTCGGCCAGCAACATTTCCACGCGGGCGAAAAAGTACCGCGTGAATCGGATGTTCAACCGGTCAATCGACATGGGGCGGAAGAGCGCGTAATTGAACGCCTCCAAGTCCGGATTTGCACGGCGCTGTCTCACGTCTTCGATAAGGTGCTTTTGGAAAATGCCCGGAATATCGGCCGCGGACTTTTCGCGTATCTCTGCGCTGATCGAGAACAGACGCCCGGTGTACTCGTTCGAGTCGTAGACGCCCTGGAGTTGCAGGAGAGAAAAGACCCGATCGAGGCCGCTCGCGACGGCGTCGATCTTCGCCGACTCCTCCGGATCGTCCACCCTACATGCGGACAGCACGAGCATGAACTGGTTGTTCTGCTCGTTCAGGTTGTTGCAGTATACGGCGCGTGCACCGTGCGACTCATCCTGCGTCGCCGCCCAGAGCCGGGCATAGAGGTCCGTGTAGTAGCGAAAGGCGCCCTTCAGAAATGACTTCACACCGATCGCGTTATGCTCAATTCTGAGCGTGGCGTTCAGGTCGGCCTTGAACATTTCCCGGTGGTAGTCCCCGTCGAACCGCTGCCCTGCTTTCCGGCTGTCGGCGAACTTCGCCTTCAGCCAGTACCGGAAGAAGTTGTCGATCTCGTCGTCCCGGTACTGGTTGACCGCCTGGAGGCGCTCCTCCCAGAGAGCGTTGAACTTGCCGCTCTCCAACTCCAGTTTATCGATCTGCCCGAGCAACTTGCCCTTCAGGATTTCGTAGGGCTTCAGCTTTACGCCGCGGTCGTTGATCACTTCGAAGACCATCGGGACGTGGTGGGTGTCCACCGCGAGATTGATCAGCACGAGGCGGAACAGGAAGTAGTGGACGAACGTGTCCAGCGCGTGCGGCGTGTTCAGCCGTGCGTCGAGTTCCTCGCTGATCAGCTTGTAATTGCCGATCATGTTGACGGCGGTGATCCCGCTCGTCACGTCGATCTCGTCCGGCGCCGCGCCGTCCATCAACCCTTTCAGCACTTGGATGTGCCGGACGTGATTCATCCAGAACTCGTGCTCGGTCCCCGCGTAGCCTGCGATTTTGCGTTCCAGCCACGGTGCGGTCTTCGACCCAAGCGTGCGCGCCCTCGAAAGCAGCTTGAGCAGGATGAGGGTGAGGGTAGTCAGTCGCTGCTGTCCGTCCACCACGAATACGCGCCCGCCGACGTGGTTTGTCACGTAGGTGTTCAGGTAGTACCAAGGGTAGCGGGCGTTGACGTTCTCTTTGTTCGGCTCCAGATCGGCGTGTTTCGCGTACGCTTCGTCAAACTGGTAGAAGACATCGTCGAGCAGGCGCTTGACGGGCTCCGCCGTCCACTTGTAATCGCGCTGATAAAAGTCGATGAAGTAGACGGTGGTCGAAAACGTCTGGTCCAGGTTCTGCTTGTCGGGCTGAATTTCCATGGCTAACCCATTTCCACTGAGCGGGCACGAGCTCAGAGAGCTCCGGTAGGATGCGCTTGACAGTCGTCCGCACGCCGATCTTCTCGGTCACCGCCGCGGAGATCAAGGCAGTCCGGCGCTCTTGCAATTGTTCGATGGCGCGGGAGCTTCGGCGGTGAGAGCGTCGAGCTTGATCGCTAGGCAGCAGGTGGTGCCTCCGCAAATCCGCATCGAAACCACGCCCCGCAACCGCCGACCAGGTCCACGTCCGCGCCGAACGAGCCGGGGTCGTACCCGGTCGGGTGGTATTAGACGGCCCCGCGGTCGATGATGACCCCCGCCTCGTCTGCGATGGCGTACGCGCGGAACCAGTAGCTCCAAACCACACCGCCACGTGCAGCGCGAGCGGGGCGAGGGTGAGCACGCGGCGGAGCATCTTGCAGGGGTTATAAACGGCCCGCGGGCACTCATGTACTGAGTTGCGGGAGAAGACCATGATGAAATTCTGGGTGACGGGGGCGGCGGTACTGTGTGGCCTCATGCCCTTGGAATTGATGGCCGGTCCGATCAGTGCGTCGGGATTCGGCGCGGGCGCGGTGGTCGAGGGATACGAGAGCATGCATCCAGGCGGGAACGTCTCGGTGCCGATGGTGCTGAACGGGCATACTTACACGAGTGATGGCGCACAGGTCTCGTCGCACATTAACGGCGGGCCAAAGGTCGGGGCCACGGGGAACGCACTCAGCACAATCACGGATCTCGCTTACATCGACGTTGCACTCGCCTCGCCCGCGTTTCGAGTGGGCGTCTTCGCGGGTAGTGACTCTACGCCGGGCCTTCCGAAGGTGGAGTTCTTCGATTCATCGGACGCGCTTCTCGCCACCCTGTTTCCTGGTCCGTCACTCTTCGTAGGGTACGAAACGGGCGGCAACGCGATTGCGCGCATCCGCATCACGGACACTGCAAGCGATGGCCTGCCCGTGCTCCTCGACAATCTGACCATCGAAGTGCCCGAGCCGGCGGTGGTGGGTCTGCTCGTGGCAGCGGCTTGCGTCAATCTCTCGCGATCACGTCGGCGTCATTGATCCGGCGGGGGGTGACGCTTCATTACGTCGGCCGCCCGCTTGCTCGGGGCGTCGGCGAGCAGGGCCAACTCCTCGAGCCTCGCGGCGGTGTGGTATGCGGCGTCGGCGCCGTCGGTCGCGCGACGGATGGCAGCGGCGAGCGGATCCCCGTCCGGGAAGCCCAGGGCACTCATTCGGGCGCGCAGGCGGGCCAGGTACGCCCGGTGATGCGCGAGGCGGGTCGCCAGGGCGTGGAGTTGGGCGGACGTGAGGGCGGTGGAGTCCATTGCGACTGTCACCCTACCGTGCCGGCACAACGGCGTCCGTGTCGGACATTGGAAGTTAGTTCAGCGTTGACCAGAATCGCGGCGCGACGCGGAATGAAGAGTCTGCCACTCTCATAGGTCGAGCCGTACCCGGTATCGTTTACCGTTCGCCACGTGCTCCTCGGGGCCCACCCAAGCGGCCTTCACTTCGATGACCTTGCCCTTCGCGTTGACGAAGCGGTCGTCGCGCAGGGTGCGAAAGTGGCGGCGGCGCATGTGGGCCGCGGGGGCGGCGCGTGGCTTCGCGCCTTCGTCCACCGCGTCGTCGGGATCCTCGGACCTGTCGAACAGCTTCCGCACTTCGCCCGGCGTCATCAAGGTGAAGGCGGGGCGATCCTCGCGCCTTGGGATTCTCACCGCCTGCTTGCGCTGCTTGGCCGGCGTCTGCTCCACGACGAACCGGGACGGCGTGTTAAGCAACATGACCTCTTGGAGGGCGGCCGCGACGTGCTCCCGCGCCATGTCCATCGCGGGCTGGGGGATGTCGGGGTCGCGGAAGACGGTAATCTCACTCCCGTCTGGCGACGCCTCGGCCGCCCACTGAACGTCCACCTTGGTCTCGAACACCGTTCCGCCGGTCGTGAAGCGAGCCCATACCTTTCCCTTCGCCATGCCGGTCCGCACGTCGGTGTCGGGCGCGGCAGCGACCAAGACGAAGAACGAGCGCTCGGTCCACAGTCCGCTCGCGTCCTGATCGCGGTCGCTCAACAGCACGACCCCGAAATCGTCCTCGACGGCGATCTCGCGGAAGGGCAGAAAGAACAGCTCTGAATGGAGTTCGACCTGGTCGGCCGTGTACTCCTTCGGGAGAAACTCCGACGGATTGCCCGGCATCGTGAACAGCTTCAGGTCGCGGAGCTGGTTCTCGAAGCCCTTCCATTCGGGGAGGGAAACAAGTTGCCGCTCGGCAATCCTGCAGAGTTCGTTGAACGCGGAGCGCGCCACTGTTACCTCCCGGAATCACGCGCGATCACGAACCGCTGCTTCCCTGGCGGCGTTCCCGATAACGTACCGCGTCCAATTCACACATCGATCTCCGCCGGCCACTCGGGATGGGCCCATACGGCGTCCTGGTGGCGATCGACCATCGACCGATAGTCCGCCGTCGGCCAGTCCGCGTCGGCCTCCCACGCGTTCGCGGCCGTGTCCCGAATGAACTCGTCCGAGCGAAATCGACCGGCCTTGTTCGGGCTCTTGGCCTCCGCACGCAAGTACCCCTTCCCGACCGTACCGTGCCGGCCCGCGTCCCGCTCTGACTTCTTCTGCACGACGACCGCCGTGAGGGGCGGAAGACCTTCTTTGTCGCACCAATGCAAGATCTGATGGAGCACGAGCGGCAGCGGCCGACCGCCCGGTCCGATGCGGATTCCGGTCGCGGCCGCGATCTCGCCGTACGTGGTGACCCGCCCCGCCGGCAACACCCGGCGCACGAGGTAGCGGTAGACGGCACGGATGCGGTCGGGTTGTGTTTTGGGGCGTTCCGGTTCGTCAGGCATCATCGCAGTTTACCATTGGTGGGCGTGGAGGCTCGTCACACGGCGTAGCAGTCAGCGCCAACCTTCCGCCCCTGGCCGAGCGAGACGAGCGTCTCAAGCAGATCCGTCACGTCGGCCGGCTTGGCGCGGGCGAAGCGCCCCGCAACGTCTCGGGCGCTGAGCGGGCCGGCCGCGGTCTGGAGCACCGTGCGAACAGCCTTGGCGCGCTCGGGCATCGCGGCGGGCCACGGGATCTTGGCTGCCTTGCCCTTGCTCTTCTTGCCGCGCCCCGTGGCGAATGTGTCCCCGTCGGCGGCGGTGTCCGGGATGTCGAGGCCCTGCTGCACGGAACTGCCGCCGGCCGGGTTTTGAAACGCGGGGCGGAGCCAGCGGATCAGTCCGCGCTGTTCTTCATCGGCCCGAGTCCGATTGAGCTCCACCAGCTTGGTGAGGATCTGCTCGTCGGTCAGGTCGGCCGGCCAGCCGTAGGCGTCGAACACGGCGGCGTCGAGGTCGTCGTGGAGCTGCCCCAGCACGGAAACCAGGCCCTGATTGTGGATCGCCTTCTCCTTGGGCGTCAGCGGCTCTCCCGTGCCGCGGTCGAGGCCGCGGAGGCGGTCGAGGACGTTGTACATGTCGGTGAGGGTCAACCCCGGGTAGGCCGCCTGCTGCCGCTTGCGATGTGCGTCCAGTTGCTCGGCGATTTCGCGGATGCGTTTGCGCTGGACGTTGGAGGGCTCAGGGAAAGGAAACGGGAAAAACGTCAGCTTACTGTTGTACCTGGGACGGTCTTCGAGGGTGCCGCCGAACCGTAGGCACCAGAGAAGGTGTGGGCGCGACGACAGCGTTCCAAGGACGAACGCATCGCTGTCGGCAATAGCGTAGGCCATCGCGTCTGGCAGCGTCCCCGCCGGAACAAAAACGAACGGGCGGTGTTTCGCTGTATATGGAGTGACAATGAATCGTTGGAGGCGATCGAGGGCGCGGCGCATCGCTGGCCGGGGCTCCGCGAAGATCCACCACTTATCGCGGTAAGAAGCTCGCTTGTTCTGCCTGCGCTCGGGAAGGACGCGATCCATCAAACGCTGGAAGGCGGAACCGTTTGCCTCATTCGCCTCACGCTCCGACTTGCCGAAAAAATCGATGATGAAACGGCGTTCGGCCACCTGCACAAGGTCCCTACCGATCACGTAAGGCCGAACGAAGTGGGGGAGAGCGCCGTCCACAACACCGATGGAGGGCAGTTCGTCAGCCGACAACTTGAAACCGTCGCCTGCGGGCACGACGCCTTGGAAGCACAAGCCGCGGTTCGCCTGCAGATCCTCGAGTTGAAAAGCGTCGGCAGTGAGCCGCGAGCCAATACTTGCGACAGGGACACTCTGCACCACAGTCTTGTCGGGTTCGTTCCAGTCGCCATGAACTGTACCGATGTGCGCCGGCGAATGGAGCGATGTTCGGGCTACGCCGACCGTCATCGCAACCTGTACTGCTGCACCGTCTGCGGCCTCGACCCAAGGATGGTCAGCGATTGCAAAGGCCAGCGCGACGTTCCCCTTTGTCTCGATGTGTCGCTCAATTCCGGGGCGCGAATAGTCTTGAACGATGCTGTCCGTCGTAATGAATCCGAATGACCGAAGCTCATTTTTGGAGACCGCCTCGGCAGCGTGATCCCACCAGTACATGACGAGGTCAACCGTCTCGGGGAGCGCGTGAAATGCGGCCCGGAGGGCGTCAACGTACTCGTCACCAAGTGCGCTCTTAATCCGGCGTGTACCGATATACGGCGGATTCCCCACCACGAAATCCGCCTTCGGCCACTCGGCCTTCCGCGGGTTGATGTACTTGTAGACCGGGACTCGGGCCGCCTCATCAGGCACGTCCTCGCCGGTCACGGGGTGCTTCTTGAACGTCCGGCCGTCCCACCGGCTAACCGGGTGGCCGGCGTCGTCGGTCACCGGCTCCTTGCCGTCGTAGGTGAGAACGGCGTCGCGGTTGTCGATGTTGTCGAACGCCTTGAGCACCGGTTCGCGCGGGAGCGTGTCCCGGTGAGTGCGGAAGTACCACTGCAGGTAGCCGATCCACAGAACCAAGTCCGCGATCGCCGCGGCCCGGGGGTTGATTTCGATGCCCAAAAACTGGTGCGGGTCCACCGTTTTGCCCAAGCCCTCGAAGTCCATCTGGGCCTCGCCGAGCTGCGCGAGCCAATCGCGTACCTCGCCCTCCAGGTCCTTCATCCGGGCCATGGCGACGTAGAGGAAGTTTCCTGTCCCGCACGCCGGGTCCAGCACGCGCACGTTCGTGAGGGCGTCGAGGAAGGTCATCGCCTCGGCGACGGCGCCTTTCCGGTCGCCGGCGTTCGCCTTGGCGAGCGACGCGATCCGGGCCGCGTCCCAGTCGTCCCGCAAGGGCTCGATTAAGGTCGGCAGCACGAGTCGCTCGACGTACGCCCGCGGCGTGTAGTGTGCACCGAGTTTGTGCCGCTCGGCCGGTGACAGGGCGCGTTCCAGGAGGGTGCCGAAGATCGCCGGCTCGACATCTTTCCAGTCGGCTTCCGCGGCGAGCGTCAGGATCGTGAGCTGCTCGTCATTCAGGTCCAGCGCGTCCGTCTCGGCGAAGAGACCGCCGTTGAACCGCATCAGCTTCTGCCGGAGCACGGGCGAAAACTCGGTCCCCGTGTCCATCTCTCGCCAAACCTGGGGGAGCGTGTGCCTGAGGTTCCGCGCCTGGCCCTTGAGGCTCTTGAGCAGGTTCGTGAAGGCGTCGTCCTTGATGAGCTTCACGTCCTCCGCGAAGAGCGTAAACAGGCAGCGCATCAGGAACCCGGCCACGGCCTCCGGCGCGTGCCCGACCGCCTCCAGGCTCTTGGCGAGCGCTGCCAGCAGGCTGGCGATATCCCGCGTCACCTTCGCCGCGCGGCGCGACGGGTCCAGCGCGAGCGGGTCCGTCCAAACCCCGCGTAGCCTGTCGCGGACGGATGGCTCGGGCAGGTCTTTGAGGTAGAGCCGGTGGCTGAGCGCGTCCGGGAACGGCGTGTACACCTTGCCGAGCCGCGAGAAGTCGGCGTACAGCTCGACGGAATAGCCGACATCGATCACTAGCAGAAAGGGCGGGTTGTCGTCCGGGAGGGCGCGGACGTACCCCTCGGCCTGCCCGCGGGCCGCGATCATTGCGTCGTCCCACCCTTTGGTACCGCGAACACCGTGCCCCTTCTTCACAGGGATGGAAGGCGCCGCGACCGTGGCGGCCGCCTCGCGCTTGGCCAGCACGCCCTGCTTCGTCTCGCAGACGAAACACCCGCGCTTGTACAGGTCGATGCGGCCGCTCGACGTGGACCCGTCGCCGTGCTTGAAGGTGACGGCCTTCTCGAACACGTAGACGTTTTTCCCCTCGTCCGCGCCCGACGGGTCCGGCCGATCGACCCCGAGCAAGTCGCACAGCTCGGCGAGAAACAACTGGTAATTCGCCCGTTCGCTCGCCGCCGAGTTCTCCCACCTGGTCACGAACTCCGTAGGGCCCTTAGTAGTAGACATGTCGCGCGAATCATACATGGCGGAGACCGGGGCGGACAGCGGTCGGCTGCGTCGTCCCTTGACCGGGCAGTCGCAAGCCGCATCAGGGGGAACGACGGACAGACTCGCGCTTGCACTCGCGCGCGCCGGGTCGGTACGCTGGCGACATGCCCGGCCCCGGTCAAAATCACCGAAAGATCACCGACAAGTCGCTCGCCAACCTACGCCCGCCGTTCCCGAAGGGAAAGTCTGGCAACCCGGGCGGGCGGCCCAAGGGCGAATCCCTCACCGCGACCCTGCGCCGGGTGCTCGAAGAGGTGGACCCGAAGCACCCCGATGCCACGATGGGGGAGCGGCTGGTGCGGATGGTGGTCAAGCACGCCAAGCGGGGGAATGCCGCGATCATCAAGGAGATCATCGAGCGCGTAGACGGGAAAATCCCGGACAAGCTCGAAGTCGAGACCCGCGTGATGATCGTGGACGACCTGAACGACGCCTGAACAAGCCCGCCACGATGCCCGTTCCCGGCGATTGCAGCCCCGTGGGCGCGCGATCGCGATTCGAGCCCTATCCGGAGACCCGATGCCCACCAATGCCCCGCCGCTCGCCCCGCTAACAAGCTTGCCCGCGGCGGTGCCCGACCCGGTGCCGGTCGCAAGCCCGGGCTCGTCAAGACGCTGCTCGGGGCGATCGATGCCGAGTGGGGCACGCCGGAGAAGGTCAACGAGTACTTGGCCGGCGTCTACGCGATCGCCACCGACCAGAAGACTGACGACCGGACCCGCCTTGCGGCTTTCACGGCGCTGCTTGACCGGGTGCTCGGGAAGCCCAAGGAGCGGCGGGAGGTCAGCGGCGAGGGCGGGGGCGCGATCGTGGTCAAGATGGAGGGGATGGCGGCCGACTACTCGCGGTAGGGCGAAATCAACCCGACGAATCAATGGCGCTGGCGGCACATGATGAAGAAGCAGTAACTTCTCGACGGGCGATCTGTCATGAAACACGTCCTGAGTTCCCTCGCATTAATCGTCCTGGCGTCACCCGCGATGTTGACCGCTGCCGACGCGGCCAAACCGGGCGCTCGGCCCAATATCATCCTCGTGCTGGCGGACGATACTGGCCTCTCTCGGATCAGCGGGTCGGGGGCCGTCTTTCGCCCCGCGCCGCGCGGCCCGAGGGGGGGTCGCTCCGCTTCCGATCGCGGCCACCCGCTTCGGGAGGGCGGGGATGGCCCAGCCCGCCGTCCCGCAGGAGTCGCGCGGGGGCCAGTGGCACGGTTTTCAAGCCGTCAGCTCAGAGGCGGCATGTGTCGAGGAGGCAGCTTTAGTCGGCGGACGGGCCGCGACCCTCACGCGCACCGGACGTGCCGCTCGACCACGCCGCGCAGCTCCGCTAGCGCCATCCGGCCCTAGACCACGAAGTCCTGCGCCCCGGACGCGAACGCGGCCCGCGCGGTCTCGGGGTCGGTCATGGCCGAGTCCATGAAGACCGGCACCGCCCGCGCCTCCGGTTCGGCCCGCACGGCCCGGAGCACGTCCAGCCCGGTCATGTCGGGCATCATCACGTGCACGATCATCAGGTCGGGCCGCGCCGCCCTGACGTACGTGAGCGCGGCCCGCCCGCTCGGCGGTACGGGGATCCCGATGCTCCCCCGGGCGACGGTACGCCGAGCGGCGGCGGCCCAGGCGGGAGCGGGGGGCGAGCCTGAGGATCAGGGAAGGATCTGGCCGAATCATGCGGCAGTCTTAGACCGGACAGATTCGGACCTCGTCGCCGTAGACGTCCTCTTCGTGACCGCGCAGTTGGAACCGCCATCCGCCCAAGACGCACCGCTTGGGTAACCGTCCGTGAATCGGGTTGCGACGATGGTCGATCCTCGCCTCCACACAGTTTCGGCAGCCGCTGCGTCGGATGTCTTGGGGCTCGTCGGCGAACGCGACGGCAACCCGCAAGTCGTGCAGTTCCCGGTCGGACGAGACGACCAGTTCCACGGTCTGGCCGTCAGGGGCCCAAGCCGTACGCATTGCCACGCGTATTGTGGCGATGGTCTCGTCGGGGAGCCGAATGCTGTATGTCCCCGTGTACGTTCCTTCGGCCACCGTCGTCGGCGAATCCTTCGTTACCTTGTCGAGGTCAGGAAACAGGGCGGGCTTGTGCATGTTGCCTCATGTCGGGAAGGGAGTCGCCTAACGTATTCCTGCGCCCCCTACGGTGCAAGAAGCGGAGCAGGGGCGGCGCGCCGGTGAAGAACAGCGGCGGAACACCGGGGGGACGTGCCTTTGCGCCTCCCATGGGAGACACGGACACCCCGCGTATCTCCGCGTGCGCGCGCCTATTCAATGTCACGTTCAATGACAATCCCGCGGGATCAACAGGTGTGATCAACAGGTCGGGGATGTCCCAAGAGCCATTCAACGGGTGCAATCAACGGGTGGGGGGAGCCCCGGTCGGTCATTGCGGATCAGTGATTCCGTTGGTGCGAAACGCCGGTCCGGGGCGGCGGGATACTATGTCGATCATGCAAGCAGATCGTGCGATCGCCGGGCGGATCACGTACGTGCTTCACAAAAATGAGGAGGGTCGCGTAGACCTCGTGGCGCTGCTGGACGGGGCGGCGGTCGGCTGGGTTGAGGGGCTGCGAACCGGC
>DASPKW010000388.1:0-10859 GCA_035627895.1 Tepidisphaeraceae bacterium
GACCGCCGCGACCACCAGCAGCGCGGGCGGAACCCAATACCCCAGCCGGTGGACGCTCGACCGCATGACCAGTAGCGTATCAACCCGTCCCCGCCCGCCAAACGTCCGAACTCAGCACCTGCCGGCCGCTTGCGGCGCGGCGGCGCGCGGGAATCATCGCACCCGCCCACACCTCCGCGCCCGCGCCCCGGACCACTCGCCCATGCCCCGCCCCGAATCCCCGGTCAAATCGATCTACCGCGCGATCCTCGCCGACGGTCTCGCGCCCCCGCTCCTCGCCCGCGGCTTCAAATCGCGCGAGCGCGGCGAGACGTTCGTCCGGTCCGCCGGCGACGTCGACTTTCACGCCGGCGCATCCTTCCTCTCCCGCGGCGGCGCCTTCGGCATCGCCCAAATCGCCGTCGGTCTCTCGTTCCGCTCCGTCCAGTCCGCCCTCCGCCGCTTCGCCGGCGACGAGCCCTCCAACCTCCGCAGCGGCGGCGGCATCGTCACCAACCTCTCCACCCTCGTCGCCCACCGCACCGGCCGCTCCCCCACCTGGGACACCCTCGACGCCTCGTCGTCCGACCCCCCCGCCGTCGCCGCCCTCCTCCGCGCCGACGTCACCGCCCACGCCCTCCCCTTCCTCGACGACCACGCCGACCCCGCCCGCGCCATCGCTTACTGGTCCACCCCGCCCCACCGCGACCCCCACGCGCTCGCCGTCGCCCTCGCCCTCCGCGGCGACCGCCCCGCCGCCCGCCACGCCGCCGACTCCATCATCGCCGACGCCCGCGCCACCGCCGCCCGCGTCCCCGGCCCCCAGGCCGACCGCCAACTCGCCACCGCCCTCCGCTTCGCCGAATTCGTCGATACGCTCGGCTGACGCCCCGCCCCCGCTTCAAATCACGCCGCATTGGAAAGCCCACGGAACTTGTTCCGTGGGTTGCGTCATTCGATCTAGCGCTTTCGCTCGACGGAGCCTGCTACGGCTCTCCCACCGTCGACCTCAAAACGCCCGCCCGCGCCCCCCCCAAATTCGTCTGGACAACACTTGTTTGAACGCGTATTCTGTCTCCTATGCCCCCCAAGGAGCAGGAGACCCTCCGTGCGCCCGGCCCCGCCGCCCGAAAGCGCCGCTTCGACTCGCCCCAACAGGAGGCCTACCTCAACCTCTGGCGGACGTACGACCGGCTGCGCATGCTCGAGGACGAGCTGTTCGGGCGGCACGACCTGACGGCACAACAATATAACGCGCTCCGCCTGCTGCGCGGGGCCCACCCGGGAAAGGTCGCCACGCTCGACTTGGCCGGGCGGCTCGTCTCGCGCGCGCCGGACATCACGCGCCTGCTCGACAAGCTCGCCGAGCGCACCCTGATCGACCGCGAGCGCCCCGCCAAGAACCGCCGCGTCGTCGAGGTCGGCATTACTCCCGCCGGCGTCGAGTTACTGGCCCGCCTCGACGCCGAAGTCCGCGACACCCACCACCGCCAGCTCGGCCACCTCACCCCCGACGAGATCGCCGACCTCGTCGCCCTCCTGAAAAAAGCCCGCGCCCCCCACGAACCCGACGGCACCGGATGGAAATGATCGCCCATTGCCCATTGCCCATTGCCCATTGCCCATTGCAACGATAGCGATCGCCTACTTTACGTTTTTCGTCTTTTTGTTTTCGCCTGACTTCTGACTTCTGGCTTCTGACTTCTGGCTTCTGACTTCTGGCTTCTGACTTCTGGCTTCTGACTTCTGGCTTCTGACTTCTGGCTTCTGACTTCTGACTTCTGACTTCTGACTTCTCCCCCTCCCCCATGTCCCTCAAACGCACCGCCATCGTCTGGGGCATCGTCTGGGTCGGCGGCATCACCGCCCTCCACGGCGCCCTCAACCAACAGTGGTTCAAACCCGCCCCGAAATCCGCCGGCGCCTCCGCCGACGGCGCCCGCGCCGGCGCCGCCTTCTCCGGCCCCAAGTTCTCCGTCGGCTACATCCCCGTCACCTGCCACCTGACCTGCCCGGTCACCAACTTCATCAACAAGGCCACCGACTCCGACGAGATGTTCAAGCCGATGCGCTTCAACGGCTTCCCCGAGATCAAGGAGATGTTCCTCTCCAACCGCCTCGAGGCCACCTTCATCCTCGCGCCGCTCGCGATGTCGCTCCGCGAACAGGGCGTGCCGATCAAGATCGTCTACCTCGGCCACCGCGACGGCACCGCCCTCGTCGTCAACAAGGACTCGACCGTCCGCCGCGTCGAGGACCTCCGCGGCAAAAAGGTGGCGATCCCCAACCGCTACTCCAACCAGCGCATCATGCTCCACCGCGCCCTCAAGAAGCGCGGCATGACGCTCGACGACGTAATCCTGCTCGAGATGAGCCCGCCCGACATGCCGATCTCGCTCCAGACCGGCGCCGTCGACGCCATCACCTCGGGCGAGCCCTTCATGGCCCAGACGGAGCTCGACGGCTACGGCCGCGTGCTCTACCAGGCCAAGGACGAGTGGCCCGGCTTCATCTCCTGCGTGCTCGCCGTCCGCGAAGACGTCATTCAGACCCGCCGGGCCGACGTCCAGGCCCTGGTCGACGGCATCGCCCGCTCCGGCAAGTGGATCGACCAGTCGATGGACAACCGCATGCACGCCGCCGACGTGTCGGCCACGCAGTACTACAACCAGGACCCCAAGCTCCTCCGCCACGTCCTGTCCAAGCCCGTCGACCGCGTCCGCTACTCCAACCTCGTCGTCCACCGCCCCGACTTCGAGGAGATCGAGCGCCTCGGCATCGAGTCCGGCGTCCTGACCGGGAAGGCCAAGTTCGACGACTACGCCGACCCCTCCTTCGTCCGCGACAACAACGACGTCAAGCCCTGGGATTACGAGCCCAAGAAGCAATGACCCAGTCACCCCAACAGGTCACGCCCTCCGCGGTCACGCCGCCCGCGCCGCGCCCCTCGGCCGACGACGCCGCCCCGCCCGCCCTCTCGACCCGCTTCGAGTGGTCGCGCCTCTGGCTCCCGCTGGCGACGACCGTGGCCTTCCTCTTCGCCTGGCACTACGCCGTCATCCTCCTGAGCAAGGACCGCGACCTCTTCCCCACCCCGTGGAAGGTCGTGCGCGCGATAATCGAGCTCGCCGAGAAGGGCGTGCTGATCAACTACATCGTCTCGTCCCTCTTCCGCGTCACGGCCGGCTTCGCGCTCGCCGTCATCGTCGGCGTCCCCTTCGGCCTCCTCCTCGGCTGGTTCGGCACGCTCTCCCGCATGTTCAACCCGCTCATCCAGGTCCTCCGCCCGATCAGCCCGATCGCCTGGATCCCCGTCGCGATCCTCTGGTTCGGCGTCGACGACCGCGCCCCCGTCTTTTTGATCTTCCTCGCCAGCGTCTTCCCGATCGCCGTCACCGCGATGGCCGCCGTCCAGAACATCCAGCCCGTGTACGTCCGCGCCGCCCGCAACTTCGGCCTGTCCCGCTCCCAACTCTTCCGCCGGGTCATCCTGCCCGCCACGATGCCGCAGATCCTCACCGGCATCCGCATCGCCCTGGGCATCGCCTGGCTCGTCGTCGTCGCCGCCGAGATGGTCGCCGTCGACCCCCGCTCGGGCGGCCTGGGCTACCTGATCATCGACGCCCGCAACGCCGGCAAGCGCTACGACCTGGTCGTCGCCGGCATGGTCATGATCGGCCTCATCGGCCTCGCCCTCGACGCCCTCGTCCGCCAGGTCGAAAAGTTCGACGAAGTCCGCTGGGGCTACGCGAATAAGTGATTCGATTGAACCACGGAGGACACGGAGAGCACGGAGAAGGCATGAATTGCGCGGTTCAGGTCCGAATAACGCATGCCGGCGCGGCTCCCGCAGGCTCGGCGACGGTCCCCGCAGGGCCGGGCGCGGCTCCGGCAGGATCGGCGACCGGTCCCGAAGGATCGTGCGCGACGCCCGCAGGGCCGGCGACGATCCCCGCAGGGCCGGGCGCCGTTCCCGCAGGATCGGCCACGCCCGCCGCAGGGCCCAGCGCCGCTCCCGCAGGTCCCCGCGCCTCGCCCCGTGCAGGATAGACATTTCACGAATGACCACGAATCAACACGAATGGCTGCCCTCTCCATTCGTGCCCATTCGTGTCCATTCGTGAAACCCCTCCCTCCTCCTCCGTGCCCTCCGTGCCCTCCGTGGTGAACCCCTCCTCCCGAGACCGCACATGATCGTCCGAGTCGAAAACGTCTGGCAGTCCTTCCCCGGCAAGCGCCCCGGCGCCGAAGTCCACGTCCTCGAGTCGATCGACCTCACCGTCCGCGAGGGCGAGTTCGTCTGCATCGTCGGCCCCTCCGGCTGCGGCAAGTCCACCCTCCTCAACATCATCGCCGGCTTCCTGAAACAAACCTCCGGCACGGTCACCGTCGAGGGCGAGCCCGTCGCCGGCCCCGACCCCCGCCGCATCTTCGTCTTCCAGGAGAATGGCGTCTTCCCCTGGCTCACCGTCGAGGAAAACATCGGCTTCGGCCTGCTCAACCGCCCCGACGACGAGCGCGCGAAAACCGTCCGCCACTACACCGACATGGTCGGCCTCACCGGTTTCGAGAAGTCCTACCCCCGCGAGCTGTCCGGCGGCATGCGCCAGCGCGTCGAGATCGCCCGCGCCCTCGCCGCCGACCCGCGCATCATCTACATGGACGAACCGTTCGGCGCCCTCGACTTCATCACCCGCCTCAAGATGCGCTCCGACCTCGTGCGCATCTGGCAGCGCGAGAAGAAGACGATCCTCTTCGTCACCCACGACATCGAGGAGGCCGTCCAGCTCGCCGACCGCGTCGTCGTCATGTCCCGCCGCCCCGCCACCGTCGCCGAGATCGTCGACTGCGACCTGCCCCGCCCCCGCGACCTCGACTCCCCCGCCTACCTCGAGACCCGCGACCGCATCTTCAAAGCCATGGGCATGACCCACACGATCGGCGCGTGACGCTTTTGGGAAAGGGGCGCCGTTCGATGGGTCGCAAAGGGCGCAAAGGCGCAGAGGCGCAGAGAAGACGGGAAGGAATGAGTGAATTGGTTGAACCGGTGAAGAGGGTACAGAATTAGCAGAAGGAACGCACTCTCCTGGTCTTCTCTGCGCCTTTGCGCCTCTGCGCCTTCTGCGATCCATCCGCCAGCGTGTCTCTCGCACGCCGCGCGCCGCCGAGATCCGCAAGCCGAGATTCCCTATGATATCTCCATGCCCCGCGCCCCCCTCCTCCTCCTCGCGCTAACCCTGATCGGCTGCGACTCCGACCCCCCCGCCACCCACGTCACCCCCGCCACGCTCCCCGGCACGACCGTCCTCCCGCGCGTCCGCGCCGACCGCATCACCCCCCTGCCCGCCGGCCGCCTCACCCACGTCGCCGCCGACGGCGTCTCCCACCTGTTTTGGGTCCAGGAGACCGACCGCCCGGATGCCACCCCCCCGCGCCAGCTCATCTTCGCCCTCCCCGACGGCGGCATCCCCGCCCCCACCGCCATCGACAACGAGACCGCCGCCGCCGTCGTCGCCCAAGCCCCCGGCAAGACCGGCGAATCCGTCCCCGGCCAGATCCAGTCCCTCACCTCCGGCCCCGACGGCCACCTCTACTTCTACTTCGCCGGCGGCACCCGCCGCGAGGTCCGCGCCGGCGTCGGCGCGTTCGCCCCCGGCTCGCGCGAGGTCCGCCTGATCGCCGACACCGCCCTTCTCAAATCCCTCACCGGGATGGGCGACGGCCTGGGCCTCGCCCGCGGCACCGTCGTCCGCTCCGGCGACCGCGTCTGGCTCTGGATCCGCCACCAGGACGCCGCCGTCCTGTTGGCCCTCGACCCGCGCGCCCCCGGCGCGAAACTTTACCGCCCGTTCGACCAACCTACCGGCGACGGCGCGGCCGACCTCCGCCTCACCTCCCCCCGCGACGACCTCACCAGCGCCGCCGACGGCTCCATCCTCTACCTCGACCGCCCCGCCGCCCGCGTCTGGCGCATCAACCCAAAAGGCGCCGCCACCCTCGCCGCCGACCTCACCGGCCTCCCCGCCGACATGCCGGCCCCCGTCATCGACGCGCGCGGCCGCCTCCTCACCATCGCCCCCGCCGGCCGAACCTTCGGCGACCCCGCCGTCCCCGACGAGATCTCCGCCACCCTCGCCCGCAACAACCCCGCCACCACCACCCAATACCCCGCGCTGATCCTCATCGACACCACCGGCCACCGCACCCTCGTCGGCCACGACAAGTGGGACGTCGCCCCGGGCCTGAAGGTCACCGGCTGGGCCCCCCCGCGCCTCTTCATCGACCGCGGCGCCCTCGTCGCCTACGACCGCGCCGCCGGCGACCTGATCCGCCTGCGACTCGACTAACGCGCCGATCCCCGGCGCTCGGAGTTCACGCTTCAGCGTGTAAGGGGGGCCGACAACCAAAAACGCCGATCCGCGGCGCCGCGTCCCCCCTGTCATTCCGAGGTACTCCGAGGAATCTGGCCGGCACGTCGCGGCCCCGTCGACTCTGGCGATCCGTACTCGAACCCCGTTCGCCAACGTCGAACGGGCCCTGACGCGCCGGCCAGATCCCTCGTGAGTACACTCGGGATGACAGTGGAAACGCCGGCGCGCGAGTTCAACGGGCAATGGACAATTGACAATGGACAATTGACAACTGACCCCTCCGTGCATCCCCCCTCCCCATTTGCTATACCTCCCCCCTCCATGCCCCACGACACCTACGAATCCCCCCTCGCCTCCCGCAACGCCTCCCCGGAGATGCTCCGCCTCTTCTCCCCGCAGCACAAGTTCGGCCTCTGGCGCCGCCTCTGGCTCGAGCTCGCCCGCTGCGAGAAAGAGCTCGGCATCACCCGCATCACCGACGCCGCCCTGACCGAGATGGCCGGCCACCTCGACGACATCGACTTCGCCCGCGCCGCCGACTGGGAGAAGCGCCTCCGCCACGACGTCATGGCCCACGTCCACACGTACGAAGAGGTCGCCCCCGCCGCCAAGGGCATCATCCACCTCGGCGCCACCAGCCAGTACGTCGTCGACAACGCCGACCTCATCATCATGCGGGACGCGCTCAAGCTCGTCGCCCGCCGCCTCGCCAACGCGATCGACGCCCTCGCCACCTTCGCCCAAAAGTGGCGCGACCTCCCCACCCTCGGCTACACCCACTTCCAGCCCGCCCAGCTCACCACCGTCGGCAAGCGCGCCACCCTCTGGGCCCAGGACCTCGCCATCGACCTCGACGAAATCGAACACCGCATCGCCACTTTGAAATTCCGCGGCGTCAAGGGCACCACCGGCACCCAGGCCTCCTTCCTCACCCTGTTCAACGGCGACCACGCCAAGTGCGACGCGCTCGACCGCATGGTCACCGAGCGCTTCGGCTTCGAGTCCTCCTTCGCCGTCACCGGCCAAACCTACCCGCGCAAGATCGACGCCCAGATCGTCTCCGACCTCGCCGGCGTCGCCGCCTCCGTCCACCGCTTCGCCAACGACGTCCGCCTGCTCGCCGGCATGAAGCAGATCGAAGAGCCCTTCGAGGCCGAGCAGGTCGGCTCGTCCGCCATGGCCTACAAGCGCAACCCGATGCGCTGCGAGCGCGCCACCGGCCTCGCCCGCTTCGTCATCAGCCTCGCCAGCTCCCCCCTGCAGACCGCCGCCGAGCAGTGGTTCGAGCGCACGCTCGACGACAGCTCCAACAAGCGCCTCACCGTCCCCGAGCCCTTCCTCGCGATCGACGGCTGCCTCCAGATCGTCGTCAACGTCGCCCGCGGCCTGGTCGTCTACCCCAAGGTCATCGAATCCTTCGTGATGGCCGAGCTCCCCTTCATGGCCACCGAGGAAATCCTCATGGCCGCCGTCCAGGCCGGCGGCGACCGCCAGGACCTCCACGAATTGATCCGCCGCCACTCCCAGGACGCCGCGCGGGTCGTCAAAGAACAAGGCCAGCCCAACGACCTCCTCGACCGCCTCCGCGCCGAAAAGACCTTCGCGAAGGTCGACTTCGGCGACGTCATGAACCCCAGGCGCTTCGTCGGCCGCGCCCCCGAACAGGTCGACGCTTTCGTGAAGACGGTCGTGGCGCCGATCCGCGACCGCTACAAGAAAGACCTCAATCAGGCAGTCGAGCTCAAGGTGTAATGTCCGTCTCTGGGGGGCGAGGCTCCGTCCGAGCCGTTCTCTCGATACGCCATCAACCGTGCGAAGCCACCGGTGGCTCAGTCAGCTGCGACGCAACGCGTTGCTGACGCGCCCGAACCCCGACGCGCCCCGGCTCCCCTCTCGCGTGTCGCAACCGCGCGCCCCCGCCCCTCCGTGATCCCCGCACGCCCCCCTGTCGTAAGTGTAAATACTCCGCCCGCGCGCCCGCCCGACACCCGAGCGCCGTGTAAACTCTGCCGATGATATCGGTGCGCGGTGCCGTTGCGCCGCGCCCGCACCGATCGCAGGGGAACGAGGCACTCATGAATCCTGGCTCCGCCCCACCGGCCCCCGCGCCGGTCGCGCCATCCCGCCGCCCCCGCCGCGCCGCTTGCGCGCCCGCCCTACTCCCCGCGCTCGCCGCCGCGCCACTCGCGCACGGCCTGCCCACCCCCGCGCTCGCGCTGATCGCCGGCGCGCTCCTCGCCGCCGTCGTCGGCGCGCTCGTCCTCCTCCGCCGCGCCCGCCGCCGCGCCCCCGGCGCGCTCCCCGCCGCCTCCTTCCGCCTCCTCGCCGACAACGCCGGCGACATCATCTTCCGCTACCGCACCGGCCCCCGCCGCGGCTTCGAGTACCTCAACCCCGCCACCACCGCCATCCTCGGCTACACCCCCGACGAGCACTACGCCGACCCCGACCTCGGCATCAAGATCACCCACCCCGACGACCGCCCCGCCCTCCTCGCCGCCATGCGCGCCCCCGACCGCAACCACCGCCTCCGCCTCCGCTGGACCCGCAAGGACGGCCGCCCGATCCGCGTCGAGGTCGTCGCCGCCAGCGTCCACGACGCCACCGGCCGCGTCGTCGCCGTCGAGGGCATCGTCCGCGACGTGACCGACCGCCTCGCCCAGGCCGAGCGCGCCCTCGCCGACGGCGCCCGCGCCGCCGAACGCGCCCAGCGCCTCTTCGAGTCCAACGTCGTCGGCATGGCCATCAACGACCTCGCCACCCGCACCATCTGCGAGGCCAACGACTACTACCTCGCCCTGCACGGCCTGACCCGCGCCGACCTCGTCGGCGGCGCCGCCCGGTGGGACACCGTCACCGCCCCCGAGTACGTCGACGCCGACCGCCGCGCGGCCGACGAGCTCCGCGCCACCGGGTTCTCCACCCCGTTCGAGAAAGAATACCTCCGCCCCGACGGCTCCCGCGTCCCCGTCCTCGTCTACATCGTCGCCCTCCCCGGGCCCGGCGAGCGCGTCCTCGCCCTGGTCATGGACATGTCCGCCCGCCGCCAGGCCGACGAGGCCGCCCGCCGCCACCAGGCCGAGCTCGCCCACCTCTCCCGCGTCGCCTCCGTCGGCGAGATGGCCTCCAGCCTCGCCCACGAGATCAACCAACCCCTCGCCGCCATCACCAACTACCTCGGCGCCGCCACCGCCCTGCTCCCGCCCCCCTGCCCCCCGGCCCCCCCTTGCCCCCCTGCTCCCCCCGCCCCGCCGCCCGCCCAGACCGACCTCCTCCGCGACGCCATCGCCAGCGCCGCCGAACAGGCCCACCGCGCCGCCGACATCGTCCGCCGCATGCGCCGCTTCGTCCGCCGCGGCGAGCCCGTCGCCCACGGCCCGCTCGACCTCGCCGCCGCCGTCACCGACGCCCTCCGCCTCGCCGACCCCGAGCTCCGCCGCGCCCGCACCCGCGTCGACCTCCACTGCGACCCAAACCTCCCCCAGGTCGCCGGCGACCCCGTCGAGATCCAACAGGTCCTGATCAACCTCCTCCAGAACGCCGTCGACGCCATGGCCGACACACCCGACGACCAGCGCCTCATCACCGTCCGCGCCACCGCCCCCACCCCCGACGCCCCCGACACCGTCCGCGTCACCGTCGCCGACGCCGGCCCCGGCATCCCCCCCGACGTCGCCGCACACCTCTTCGAACCCTTCCTCACCACCCGCCCCCACGGCCTCGGCCTCGGCCTCGCCATCTCCCGAACCATCATCGAAAACCACGCCGGCCGCCTCACCGGCGAAAACCGCCCCGACGGCCACCCCGGCGCCCTCTTCTCCTTCACCCTCCCCCGCGCCTGACATTCGACTCTGCAGCATCGCCAACAATCGGCCCCCAGCGGTCGCTTCGCGGCGTCGCGGCAAACCCGCAAACCCGCCACGAAAGCGCCGTAGCGGTCGCACCCAAGGCGCACGTGACCGCAGCGCCCACACGCGCCGTCCGAATCAGTCCACCACGCGCGACCGGACTTTCACGGTCACCACGTTCGACCCCAGCTCGACCAGCGCCTCACCCCCCGCCCGCGCCGCAACGTACACAATCACCGTCACCTCGTACGCCCCCTCCTCGCGCAGGTCGAAGACCTTGGTCACGTCCACCTCCGCCGCCGCCGTCCCACCCGACGGAATCCGCCTAATCTCGACACTCAGGCGCTCAATCCCCGGCGGCCGGCCGTACAGCCTCCGACCCAATTCCGTTAACTTCGCCGCCTTCCCGTCCCGCGTCACCCGGACGATCCAGCCCACCTCCGCATCCCCGCGGCGCATCGGGAACGCGAGTTCCCCCGAACCCGTATTCGTCAGCCCGACCCCCAGCACGACCCGCTCCCCCTGCAGGTACGCGCGCCCCGGCTTCGCCAGCACCAGTTCCGCGCCCGCCACGTCCGCCGCCGACGGCCTGGTCGTCGGCCCCAGCGGCGACGGCTCACCCCCCGCGGTCGGTGCGACGAGCCCGATCACAAGGCCCCAC
>DASPKW010000389.1:0-9177 GCA_035627895.1 Tepidisphaeraceae bacterium
ACTCAAGAGATACATTTGCTCAACGACTCGCCGGTCGATATCCCCGATCGCTCTGACGTGAGACAGGAAGCGGAGCGCCTTCTAAGCCGCATGAAGGATCTGCTGCTGCTGACGAAGGGTGGCAATCAGGGAAAAACGCCAAAGGAATGGTCGATCCTGCTGACCAGACTACCTCTGGTAAAACAGTCTTTTTTGAAGCGCTCGCTGGATCCGATGCGGGCAGATGCGGCACTGGAGGAGATTCTCGAATACGTGGAATCGGGCGAGGGGCGTCAGTATCGAATCGACGATGTGATCGGCGAAGAAAAGATCAGAGTACTCTGCCGGGAAGTGGATCGAGCAGTGACAGAGAAACAGTCGGGTTAAGTATCTAATTGAAACGCCTTACGCCTTCGCAGGTTCGGCCTTCGGCGGCGGCGCGATGACCCGGATGTGCGTCTCCTTGAGCTGCCGCTCGTCGATCACGTTCGGCGCCTGGCACATCGCGTCCTGGCCCGTCTGCGTCTTGGGGAAGGCGATGACGTCGCGGATGTTGGTGATGTTGCGGAGGATCATGACCAGGCGGTCGACGCCGATCGCCAGGCCGCCGTGGGGCGGGGCGCCGTACTGAAGGGCGTCGAGCAGAAAGCCGAACTTGCCCTTCTGGGCCTCTTCGCCAATCGCCAGGAGCTTGAAGACCTTCTGCTGGACGTCCATGCGGTGGATACGGATCGACCCGCCGCCGACCTCCGAGCCGTTGCAGACCAGGTCGTACGCCTTGGACTTGATGCCCTCGATGGTGGCGCGGTCGGCCGAGTCGAGCTTGGCGATGTCCTCGTCCAACGGGACGGTGAACGGGTGGTGGGTCGAGACGAAGCGCTTCTCGTCCTCGTCGTACTCGAACGCCGGGAAGTTGACGACCCAGAGCCAGGCGAACTCGGTGCTGGGGGTCATCTTCAGGTCGCGGGCCATCTTCAGGCGCAGCTCGCCGAGCACCTTGTGGACGACCTTGGGCGCGTCGGCGGCAAAGCAGATCAGATCGCCGTGCTTGGCGCCGGTCTGCTGCACGAGCTTCTCAGCCGCCTGCGCCAGGAACTTGGCGACGCCCGTGTACAGGAACAGCCCGTTCCCCGCCGGGATCGCGGTGGACTGCGCCTCGGCAACGGACGGGATCAACTTCTCCGCAACGGCCTGCTCGAGGTTGATGACCTTCGTGACCGCCAGGCCCTTGGCGCCAAAACCCTTAGACCACTCGGCCAGCGCGTCCGTCTCCTTGCGCGGCATCTTGGCGCCGCCGGGCACGCAGATGGCCTTGACCATCGGCGCGTTCTTGAACACGCCGAACTCCAGCGTGTGCGCGATCTCCGTGATGTCCGAGAGCTTCATCTCGAAGCGCAAATCGGGCCGGTCCGACCCGTACGAGTTTATCGCCTCGTCGTAGTCCATGTGCGTAATCGGTTCCGGCACGGCCTTACCAAGCACCTGCTTCCAGATCTCGCGGACGCACCCCTCGACGACCTTGATCACGTCCGCGCGGTCGATGAACGACATCTCCAGGTCGAGCTGCGTAAACTCGGCCTGGCGGTCGGCCCGGGGGTCCTCGTCGCGGAAGCAGCGGACGATCTGCATGTACTTGTCGCACCCGCCGACCATCAGGAGCTGCTTGAACAGCTGCGGCGACTGCGGGAGCGCGTAGAACATGCCGGGCGCGAGGCGCGCGGGGACGATGAAGTCGCGGGCGCCCTCGGGCGTCGAGCGCGTCAGGAACGGCGTCTCGATCTCCCAGAAGCCGAGGTCACCGAGGTAGTCGCGCATAATCTTGGTCACGCGGTACCGGGTGCGGAGCGTCTCCTGCATGTGCGGCCGGCGGAGGTCGAGGTAGCGGTATTGGAGCCGCCGCTCCTCGTTCACGTTCTCGCGCTCGTCGGGCGTGAACGGCGGCGTAGGCGACTGGCTCAGGACCTCCATCGAGCGGACGCGCACCTCGATCTCGCCGGTCGCGAGCTTGGGGTTTTCGAGGCCCTGCCCGCGCGGCTCGACCTCGCCGGAGATCGAGATGACCCACTCCGAGCGGAGGTGGCGGGAGAGGTCGTGGACGTCCTTGCCGCAGGAATCGGGGTCGAAGACGAGCTGGGTCAGGCCGTCGCGGTCGCGGAGGTCGATGAAGACGAGCCCGCCGTGGTCGCGGTAGGAGTGGACCCACCCGGCGAGGCGGACGACGGCCTTGTCGTCGGACTTGCGGAGTTGCCCGCAGGTGTGGGTACGGTAGCGCGTTTCGATGTATTCCATTGCGGGGCGGTTGCGAAGGGACGGGTGCGAGTTACGAGTAGAGACGGCAGGCCGGGCGCACCCCTGACGGGCGCGCCGGCGAAGGGGGCGGATGATACGGGGAACGCGGGATTCTTGAAAGCCGCGCCGGGAGCCTCGCTATTTCCCGTCCCACGGCGTGGCTAGCCACTCGCGGATGACCTTTTCGGCGGGCTTGCCCTCGGGCGTGTACCCCTTGTCGTTCGGGCCGCCTTCGCCGGGCTCCCAGTTCCAGATCATGAACCCGCCGAGGCCGGGGTTGGCGTGCCAGGCGCGGAAGAAGCCTTCCCAGAGGCGTTTCTGGAGGTCGGGGTTGGCGCGCAGGTCTGTCCGCGTGTAATTCCAGGGTTCGCTGGCGGCGTTCTCGAGGTTGCACCAGCCGACCTCGGTGAACAACAGCGGCTTGCGCTGCTGCTGGGTGAACGCGAGCACGTCCTTCTGGATGCCCTGCCAGTTGGCGACGATCTGGTCGACCGAGACGTCCTTGTTCTCGCCCAGCTTCCAGTAGCTGTTCATCGCAATCAAATCGAGCTGGTTCCAGAACGGGACCTGGCGGTAGTTGTCCCAGTTGGACGAGTAGGTGAGGTAGCCCTTGTACTTGGCGCGGACGGCGTCGATCGTGCGCGTCCACTCGGTGAGCTTGTCCTGAGTGCTGACGAGCTCGGAGCCGATGACGAGCATGTCGGCGAGCGGGACGCCCCCGGTCGTGTCGCCCTGCGCGACCCACGCGAAGTGGGTGATCACGTCGCGGTAAGAGGAGAACCACTCGTTCCAGTCCTTGGGCTTGATCGTGCCGCGCCACTCGTCCCCCTCGGGGGCATCCAGCAGGACGATCGGCATGAGGATGACGCGGAGGTTCTTGGTCTTGGCGTGCTTGAACAGCTCGAACAGCTGCGCGGGCGTCGGCGTCATCCGCATGTCGAGGTAGATCTTGTTCGACGACCCGTTCTCCTGCCGGGCGTCGACGACGAACAGGACCGTGTCGGCCCCGAGGGCGGCAATCTCGTCGACGGACTTCTTGTACTCCTCGATCCAGTCGACCCGCTGGAGTTGCATGACCACGCCGCGGTACCGCTCGGTGATCGGGGCCCCGGTGGTCACGGAACGGAACGGCGCGCCGGCGTTTTCGGCAGGGGTCTTGCCGTCGGACGCGGACGGGAAAATGACGCACCCGAGGACGGCGATGTAGACGGTCGACGCGGCGATGATCAGGCCGGAGCGCATGACCGGATGATACGGGGGTGCGGGCTAATGACCAACGGGATGGGGAGGTGGGGTGACGGTTCGATGGTGTGCGGCTCAGCGGGGGGCGGCGAGGGATTCCCAATCGACCAAGTCGATCGCGGCGGCGATGTTCGCGGGGATCGGCGGGTGAGCCAGCCCCGGCTCGTCGGGAACGATCGCGAGGACCGGGACTTTGCCGAACTTCTCGATGTATCGGGGCGAGGTCTCCTCGGCCGTCGGCGGCGTGTCAGCCGGGTAGCGGTTGATGACCACGCCCGCGACTTTGACCCCGGCCCGCCGCAGCGCATCGACCGTCAGCAGCGTGTGGTTGATCGTACCCAGCCCGGCGCGCGCGACGACGACCGCAGGCAGCCCGAGCCACTTGGCGAGGTCGAGCACCGTGTGCTTCGCGTCCAGCGGCACCATCACGCCACCCACGCCTTCAACGACGATCACGTCGGCCGGCGGGGTGGTGGGCGTCCCGAGGGTCATGGCGTCGAGCGAGCGCTGGACGGCGTCCCAGTCGACCGGCTCGCCCGCCCGGTCGGCCGCGACCGCGGGCGCCAGCGGCTCGGCGTAGCGCACCGGGCAGATCACGTCGAGCGGGTGATCCGCGTCGGCGCAGGACGCGAGGAACTCGGCATCCTCCGACACCCACCCCTCACGCCGGTGCACGGCCCCGGTCGCCAGCGGCTTGGACACCGCGACGCGCCGGCCCCGACGGCGGAAGTGGTCGGCGATCGCGCCGGCGATCACCGTCTTGCCCACGTTCGTGTCTGTGGCGGTGACGAAGAGGCCTGGAATGGCGATCGGGCGGAGCATGCGGCGATTGTAGGCGAGGGACGCGCTTTACTTGCCGATCATCCGCGCGAGCAAGTTCCGCGTGATCCGCCGCGCGCGCTCGTCGACGCCCTTCGGCGTCGTATAAACCTGGGGGCGGACATACCCGGGTGGCGCGGACAGCGCATCGCCCCACCAGCAGGAGCTGGCGTTGAAGACGACGTTGTTCTTCGGGCCGGGGTAGATCGTGGCGGTGTAGGTGCCGTGATGTTTTTTGGTCTTCTCGTTGCCGACGGGGCCGGTGGAGACGATCTCGAGGCCGTGGATTCCGGTGGCGGGGTCGCCGTGCCATTCCCAACCGACCAGGCCGGGGATGGAGTCGCCGAGCTTCATATTGGTGCCGGCGAAGAGCCAGTGGTCGGGCTTGGAGCAGGCCCACGCGCCGCCGCCGGTAATCGCGCCGGTCGAGCGCGCGCCGATCAGCGTGGCCTCGTTCGGCGAGCGGTGCGGGAGCTTATCCATGGCGATGAACTTCTTGCGCTCTTCATTGTCCGGCGGGCCGAAGTGGTCGATCCGCCCGAAGACCCGGTCGGCCTCGCCGGCCGACGACGGCCGCGGGTCGATCCGCCCGCAACAGGTGTTGCCCGAGAGGAACGCGACGTTCAGCCCGTACCCGATCGCCAGTTTGAGGTTGTCGAACATCTTGAGCGAATAGTACTCATCGTGCCCGACGGAAAGGAATGCCCTGGCGCGCATCAGCGATGGGAGGGGCGGGTGGGGTGTGGGCGTCGGGGGCGTGATGGCGACGTGCGTGTCGAGGTTGGAGATGTACGTGACGTCGTACCCGTGCTGCTCTAACCAATATGCCAGGGGGAACTCCCAGAGGAAGTATTCGCCGGAGCCAATCGAGAGGGGCTGGTCGAGGATCTGGCAATACTTGCCGTACGGGCGGTCGAACGAAACGTCGACGCCGGCGCCCCAGTACCACTGGGATTTGCCGTCGTCGTACAGCGAGAACTGACTCGGCCACCGGTTGTACGCCTGCCAGGTGGTGTCCGAAACCTGGAAGATCAAATCGGCGTTGCGGTCGTCCTTGACGACGAAGATGACGTAGGACTGCAAGCCTTCGCCGTGCTCGGTGAGCTTGCCGACGTACACGCCGCTCGGCCAGTCGGCGGGAATCTTCAACTCGGCCGAGACGTCCCAGCGACACTCGCGAAGGCGGCTCGGCCCTATCGGCGGATCGGGCTGCGCCTTGCCGTCGAACGGCCCGAGCGTGGTCATGTGACGCGCGCCGGCACCGTTGTAGTAGCCGGTGCGATAGACGTCGATCGTGAACCGCGACACCGGGTTGGTGGAGACGAAGATGCGCAGGGTGTCGCCGGCGGCGATCGAGGTGTGCGAGCAGTAGCCCTCGACCCACGGACACCGGTACTTGGTCGCGGGATCGATGCGGGTCTTGGTCAGGAGCCAGTCGCGCGTGCCGGGGCGCCGGTTCTCGGTGACGACCGGGTTGTCGGCCGCGGCGAACGTGGCGGGCCCGAGGGCCGCGACGGTAGACGCCGCGAGGGTCGAGCGAAGAACGTCACGCCGGGAGGGGGTCGGGCGCGGTGGTGGCATGTATGTTCTAACGCGGCGCGACGCCCCCGTTTAGCCGCGGGTCCGCAAGGCAAGCGTCAGGGCAGCCCGTAGGCGAGCGCGTTCGTGTGGCGCCCGCGGGTGCGTCAATGCAATCGTGAATCCGCGTCCGGGGCCCACAGCACTCGCACCTGCGGTGCGAATCCGACCCCACAGGAGTCGGCGTGGACTCGCGTTCAGGGGAGCGTTGCAACTTCCGCCCGCACCGCATCGACAATCGTCCGCAACTTGTCGACGCCCATCGCCGGCGGGGGCATGAGGACGATCACGTCGCCCAGCGGGCGCAGGATCACCCCCATGCCGCGGAGGCGATTGCAGACGGCGTGGCCGATCCGGAGCGCGGGGTCGAACCGCTGGCGGGTGGCTCTGTCCTTCACCAGTTCGACGCCCACCATGAAGCCCTTTTGGCGGACGTCGCCGACGTGGGGGAGGTCGTTTAATGGGGCGAGCATCTCCGCAAGGATCGGCGCGGTGCGGGCGACGTGGCCGACGGTGTCGCGGTCGTGCATCAGCTTGAGATTCGCCAGCGCCGCGGCACAGGCGAGCGGATTCCCGGTGTAAGTGTGGCCGTGGAAGAACGTGCGGCCCTCCCCGGGGTGGCCCAAGAAGGCGTCGAAGATCTTCTGGGTGGCGAGCGTCGCGGCCAGCGGGAGATACCCGCCCGTCAGGCCCTTAGCGACCGTCATCAGGTCGGGAGTCACGCCCTCGTGCTCGACGGCGAACATCTTGCCGGTGCGGGCGAAACCCGTCGCCACTTCGTCGCAAATCAGCAGCACGTCGTACTCGGTCGCGAGCGCGCGGACGCCCGCCAGGAACCCCGGCGGTTGGACGATCATACCCCCCGCGCCCTGGACGATCGGCTCGATGCAGATCGCCGCGACGCGCGGCGCGTGCCGCTCCAGGATCGTGCGCAGCGCGGCGAGCGCCTCATCCCGCACCCGCCCCGGTGGGGTCGCTTCACCGACTCCGTCCCCAGCCCACCGATACCCGAACGGCGTCGGCGCGCAATGCACCGGAAACATCATCGGCAAATACGGCCGATGAAACGCCTCCATCCGCCCCACCGAAATCGCGCCGAACGTGTCCCCGTGGTAGGCCTCGCGGAAGGCGACGAACTCGCGCCGCTCGGACCGGCCGACGTTGAACCAGTACTGCACCGCGAGTTTGAACGCGATCTCCGTCGCGGTCGCGCCGGCGTCGCTGTAGAAAACCTTCGCGAGGCCCTCGGGGGCGATTTTGACGAGTTGCTCGGCCAGCAGGATGCTCGGCTCGTTCGCGAGGCCGAGGAGCGTGGAATGGGCGACCTTGTCGAGTTGGCCGACGATCGCGGCGTCGATCTCCGGGACGCGGTGGCCGTGCACGTTGCACCAGAGCGACGAGACGCCGTCGAGGTAGCGGTTGCCGTCGGAGTCGATCAGGTGAAAGCCGTCGGCGGCGGTGATCACGAGCGGGTCGGACTCGAGCCACAGGCTCATCGGGGCAAACGGGTGCCAGACGTGGGCCTTGTCGAGGGCGCGGAGGCGGGCGGTATCGGCGGGCGACGGCATGGGGGCGGATGGTATAGGAATCGGCACAGAGCTCACAGAGAGGAGGGGATGGGGAGGTGGGGTGATGGGAAGAGCAAGCTCGAGAGCTGCAACGCAACGCGTTGCTGACGTGCGGTACCTCGCGAGCGGCACGTCCGCACGTCGTTGACGTGCGGCTATCTAGGATCGCCGGGGGCGCTCAAGTGAGTCGAATGCGCGATCCGACCTTGAGGCGAAGGTCCCGCGCGGCATTCCCATTCCGGACGGCGATCTCAAGCAATCCGGACGAGCCGATGAGCGCGACGGGCCGTCCGACTGGCACATCGGCATAAGTGCGCTGCACGCGGACCGACCGGCGACCGACCCGCACGGTGAGCAAATCGGCCGAGCGCTCGCCGGGCAGGTTGGTGACCGCGTTGCCGTAGTGGTCGACGTAAATCACTTCTGCAGTCGTCGCATTGTCGGGAGCGACGTCGATCGGCAGGAGCGTCACCTCATCCGCACCGAGCGAGTGGGCCCATCGCGGGACGAGCCGGGCGTCTCGGGCGATCGCCGCCGCCGCCGGGGCCATGATGTCTCGGCCGTGGAAGGTGGGGCTGGGGGCGGTGTCGGGCCGCCAGATCAACTCGCGGAAGCCGATACGGTCCGGCTCGCGCCGGGCAAGCCAGGTGATCAGGCCGTTGTCGGGGCAGAGGATGATTTGCGAGCCGAACGTGGTCAAAATCAGTCGGCGGTCGGTGCCTACGCCGGGGTCGACGACGGCGACGTGCACCGTCCCCGGCGGGAACGCCCGGACGGCCCGCTCGAGCACGATCGAACCGGCCAGGACGTCCTGCGGCGGAACCGCGTGGGTCACGTCGACGATCGCCACGCTCGGGCATTCCCTGAGCAGAACCCCCTTCATCTCGGCGACGTACGAATCGGTGCCGCCGAAGTCAGTCGTGAGCGTCACGACCGGCCGGGCGGGCCGGGCGTCAGACGCGTAAGCGCGACGCCGTCTGGGTCCTGATCTTCCGGGCATCGTGTGCCTATACTAACGCACCGGCGGGGCAACTCTCACGCGAGAGACGCCGGGCGGGCGACCCCGACAAATGCGCCACGGCATGGTGCGAAATTCCGGGCGCTTCACGTGCGTCTCATTGGAACCCATTTGACCGTCCGATATACCATTGTTTAGTTCGCGTCCGACGACGTCCCCTTGCGGCTCCCCTCAACCGGGCCAAATCGCATAATGAACAAGACCAAGGAACTCTCCCCCCTGGAATCGATGATCCGCACGCAGGTGATCGACCGCGGCGTCGACGACGCCCACGTCATCGAGGCGATGCGGCGGATCCCCCGCGACAAATTTCTACCCCGCGGCTCGGCCGAGAACGCGTACGCCGACCAGGCCTCGCCGATCGGGCACGGCCAGACGATCAGCCAGCCGTACATGGTCGCCCTGATGACCCACCACCTCGACCTGCGCCCGAGCCACAAGGTGCTCGAGGTCGGGACCGGCAGCGGCTACCAGACCGCCCTGCTCAGCCGGCTGGCCGACCAGGTGTACAGCGTGGAGCGGGTCAAGCCGCTGCTGGACGGCGCGTTCGAGCGGCTGATGGACCTGGGCCTGCGGAACGTGCACTTCAAGTTCGGCGACGGCACGCTCGGCTGGCCCGAGCAGGCCCCGTTCGACCGGATCCTGATCGCGGCCGGCGCGCCCGAGCTGCCGCGGAAGCTGCTG
>DASPKW010000390.1:0-17213 GCA_035627895.1 Tepidisphaeraceae bacterium
CGAATGTTTCTCGTCCAGTTGAAGACCCCGCAATGGCCGGGCGATGCAGGCGAGCAGGCGCCGGACTTCACACGCCGCCGGCGCGCCTATCTCGACTTGGAACACTTCGCCGCGTTCGTCCTGCTCATGTTCGAGGCGGGCAGTGTGCTCGTGGCGGGGGCGGGCGCCCCGGCCGGCGCCTGGTGGGCGGTGGGCGTCCTTTACGTCCTGTACGTCGTCATCCGGCTCGGCGCACGGGCGTGCTGGATCAACGCCGGTCGCGTGGCGCAGGCGTGGACCGGGCGCGCGCTCACCTAGGCAGGCGACGATTGCCGCCGTACGGCGATTCCGCCCCCATATGAACGAGAACGGAGGCGCGATCGTCTCGATCGCGCCTCCGTCCTTCTTTGCGCTCTTTGCGTCTTCGCGGCCGTCCCCCGGGTCCTCAATCAGCCAGCTTCAGCGGGATGTCGTACACCTTCCCGCCCCGGGCCAGCTCGATTTTCGCGACGCGCACCTTCGCGTTGTTCGTCGGGAACGTCTGGGCCTGGTTGTCGAACAGCATGTTGAACGTCACGATCTTCATCTGCTTCGGGGCCCACTTCTTCAGGTGCACGACGTACGTCTGGTTCACCCACAGCTCGCACTCGTCCCAGTCCTCGGCCGACAAATTGATCACCTGGATCCGGTTCAGGAACCCGTGGTCGACCTCGGCCTGGGCCTGGGCTTCGCCGCCGCGCGGGGCGTCGGCCGGGTAGGTCCGCTTGGCGGCGTCGGCGGCGAACTGGGCGTTGGTCCGCCGCAGGTCCCAGTCCGGCGACGGGATCACGTTCGGCTGGTCGGTGCACCCGCCGGCGAGGGCGGCGGTCAAAGCGGCGAGCACGGCGAATGAAGTCACGCGGGTCATGGGCATCCTCTGTCGTATCGAGTTCGGTCGATCGGGCGCGGACCCATACCGCGGGGCCGCCACGCGTATTATCGGACGTCCGCCCCGCCCGGGATGAGCGAATCCGGCTTGCCCGGGGCGCGTGGACTCGCATAGGGTGGGCGTGGAATCTCGGCCCCGCGCACTCAACGCCCCAAAGGAACCTTCGTGTCCCAGATCGACATCCACTCCAACCTGACCGACGCTTTGTCCGCCGTGGGGTACGAACTGCTCAATGCGAATGCCGGGCAGGCCTACACGAAGCTTGTCGTGACCGGCGGCGGGAACGCCGAACTCCTCCCGAGGCTCAAGGCGGTCGACCCCCAGGAACTGCTCACCAAGAATATCACGTCGCAGGCCGACGCCGACGCGATGCTCGCCGGGCTCTGGCTCTGGCACGACTGGCTCGACCCGTCCCACGTGATCTCGCAAGACTTGAAGGGCGAGACGGGCTCGTTCTGGCACGCGATCATGCACCGCCGCGAGGGCGACTTTTCGAATGCCAAGTACTGGTACGCCCGGTGCCGGAACCACCCGGTGCTGCAGTCGATGGCCCCGTTCGCCAACGACGTGATCCACCAGCAGCCGGCCGACAAAATGTTCCTGCGCCTGGTCGCCCGCGGGTGGGACCCGGACGTGTTCGTCGACCTCGCCGAGCAGTTGCACGACAAGCCGGCCGACCCGCGCTACCCCGCCGCCGTCGCGCTCCAGCGGATCGAGTGGCGGTTGCTGTTCGACCATTGCACGCGGTCCGCATAGAGAACAATGACGGTCGCGATCCGTCGCGTTGCCTCGGTCGTAGGAGACACATGACTCGTCGCGCCCCCATCGTTCTCGCGCTCGCCGGCCTCCTCGCGGGGTGCCAGTCGCAGTACTCGAATCTGCCCGCGTACCAGGCGCCCGCGCCGACGACGCAGACGGTCGCCGCCCAGGCCGCGCTGACGGCGCCGACGCCCAACGAGGCGCTGGAGGCCGTCGTGGCGCCGCCCGCCGGGTGGGCGGCCGCACCGATCGAGAAGACCAACGAGCACACCCACCAGACGTGGGTCAGCCCGAGCCACAAGACGGCGTACGGCGTGATCCACTTCGGCCTCCCGCTCCCGCTGCCGGCCAACTGGCTGCTCGGGCCGTTCGTCGACGAGATGAAGAAGCGCGAGGGCAAGGCCGAGGTGGTCGGCACGCCGTTCAAGGACGAGACGCTGCCCGGCGTGCGCGTGGTCGTCGAGACCAAGCAGTACAAGATGCGGATCAACCTGATCGTCCGCGGGTGGAGCGCCTGGGCCGTCTACGCCGGCACCGACATGGCCCACCCCGAGGAGGCGAGCGAACTCCGGCAGGCCGAGCGGGCGCGGGACACGACGAAGGTCGGCGACCAGGACAAGTAGCTCGACATTCCGATGTTGAGCAGAAGGGCTCGAACGCCCTGACGCCTGTCGACCCAACCCCGGCCTGCCACGCCGTTCCTCAACATCGGAATGTTGAGCTAGTCGTTGGCCTGGCGGGCAATTCAATTGCACACCATTGCAGCGGCACGAGGGTCGCCCGTCCGATAATGCGATCCCCGATCGACGCCCGATGACGCGCGGCGCGAGCCCGCGCCGCGCACCTCGAAACGCGCCGCGCAGGCGCGCCGGCGACGAGTCCCCGCGCCCGTCTTTCCGAGTTATCGGCACCGGCCCCTTTCAGGTCCGGATTCGTCAACCTTATCTCCCGCGCACGCCCGGCTTTACAAAATTCGCTTGCCCGGTTTGCCACGCGCCGCGGCGTATCTGAAGTCTCCCTCAACCAGAACACGGAAGAGGAAAGAGTCAGATGTCGAACAACAAGAACAAGTCGTCGAACAAGAACGCGGTCGCCTTCGAGGGCCTCGAGAACCGCCAGATGATGGCCGGCAACCCGCTCACGACCGGCACCGTGGCCTATAACGGCGGCACGCAGCTCGTCGTCACCGGCACCAACTACAACGACTCGATCGGCATCTCGCAGGTCACCGGCGGCGTCCTGCTGACCAACGGCAAGTGGTCGACGACCGTCGCCGGCAACTTCAACTCGGTCTCCGTCCTCGCCGGCCGCGGCAACGACGTCGTGACCGTCAACCGCAAGACGACCCTCCCGGCCTTCATCTACGGCGGCCTGGGCAACGACACGATCAACGGCGGCGCCGGCCACGACAAGCTCTACGGCCAGGGCGGGACCGACGTGGTGTACGGCAACGGCGGCAACGACACGATCGTCTCGGTCGGCGACGCGACCAACGACCTGTCGTACGGCGGCGACAACGACGACTCGTTCTGGGTCGACGCGACCGAGAAGACCGACGCGACGACCGCCGAGACCAAGGCCGGCAACTTTCACAAGGTGACCGCCTTCAACAGCTACAACACGACCTCGCGGGGCGTCGTCCGGACGAACCGCGTGTCGACGAACCTGAGCGGCGACAACCTTGCCGACCCGCTCGTGACCAAGGGCGTCACGTACACGAACTTCTCGAAGAACCCGCTGTTCGGCGCCGCCGGCCCGACCGCCGACGACATCGCCCAGGGGTACGTCGGTGACTGCTGGTACCTCGCGAGCCTGTCGGCCATCGCCAAGGCGAACCCGAACGCGATCCGCCAGTCGGTCGTCGAGCTCGGCGACGGGACGTACGCGGTGCAGTTCGCCAACGCCAACGGCACCAAGGCCTTCGTCCGCGTCGACGGCGACCTGCCGACCAACGGGTACGGCATGGAGTACGCCGACCTGGGCAAGAACAACTCGGTCTGGGTCGCGATCATGGAGAAGGCGTACGCGACGTTCCGCGAGCAGGGCGCGGTCGCCAACTACGCGAACCTCGACGGCGGCTGGATGGACGAGGCGTTCGCCGACCTGGGCATGCCGAGCTTCAGCAAGTGGTCGTCGAGCAACGCCGACGAGCTGCTCAACTGGCTCGCGGCCGAGCTCGACGCGGGCCGGGCCGTGACCCTGGCGATCAACACCGCCAAGAACGGCGCCCCGGTGATCGGCTGCCACGCCTACTCGGTCGCCGCGGTCGAGACCAGCTCGAACGGCACGCGGACGCTCGTCCTCCGCAACCCCTGGGGCATCGACGGCGCCGGTAACGATGGCAAGAACGACGGCTACGTCCGCCTGAATGCGACGCAGGCCCTGAACAGCACCTGGGCCGCGATCAGCGCGAAGGTGTAAGCGACGCGCGGTCGCCGAAACAATCCTCCTTCCCAATCCCGAGGGCGTGGTCACGTGAAGTGGCCACGCCCTCGGGGCGTTTTATCGTCGCGCCCCGGGACCGCGCGGAGCAGGTGTCCGCGGAGTCTGCATCGGGTACGATCGCCGGCCCGATGTTTCCCGCGTCGCTCATCGTCCTTGCGGTCATTCTCCTCGTCGTCGGGGCGGGGTTGTTCTTTCTCGTGTCGTTTTTGATGGCGCGGGTGCTGCTGATGCCCGAACGGATGGAGGGCGGGCGGGCGATGCTGGCGCTGCAGCGGCTGACGCCGAAGGATTTGGACCTGCCGTACGAGGAGACGTTCTTCACGGTGCGGGATGAGTGGGCGGCGCGGCGGGGGAGGGCCGGGGCGACGCTGGCGGTGGCGGCGTGGTGGATCCCGGCAGCGCACAACGCGGGCAAGTGCGCGGTCATCGTCCACGGGTATTCGGACTCGAAGATCGGGGGGATCGCGTGGGCGCCGACGTTCCGGGCGCTGGGGTACAACGTATTGGCGATCGACTTGCGGGCGCACGGGCGGTCGGACGGGACGTACTCGACGGCGGGGTACTGGGAGCGGCACGACGTGTCGCAGGTGATAGATCAGCTCCGCCAGCTCCAGCCGGCGGCGACGCGGCAGCTCGTGCTGTTCGGGGTGAGCCTGGGGGCGGCGACGGTGTGCGCGACGGCCGAGCTGCGGCAGTGCCGGGACGTCGCGGCGGTGATCATGGACTGCCCGTACAGCGACTACCCGAGCGCGGCGATGACGCACGGCGATGCGCTGGGGATGCCGGGGACGTACTTCCAGCGGCTGGGGATCCGGATCGCGGAGCGGCTATCGGGGGCGCGGTTCCTGGAGGTGGCGCCGACGGCGCTGATCCCGCGCGTCGCGTGCCCGCTGATGGTGATCCACGGGGCGGACGATCTGTTCATCACGGCGCACGACATGGACTCGGTGGAGGCGGCGACGCGGTCGCGCCCGGCGGAATTGGGGCACACGGACTACTGGCGCCCGGACAAGACCCACCACGTGCTGGCGCTGCGGACGGACCCGGGGGAGTTTCGGCGGCGGGTGGGGGAGTTTTTGGAGGCGGCGCTCCGGTCCCCTCTCCCGGACGCGCCGGAGCGTGCGGCTCGCGTGGAAGCGTCGTCGCGCCTGGGAGAGGGATAGGGTGAGAGGCGAGTGGCGTGAGGCTCTGGATAGCGGACGAATTTGAATCGCCGCGCGTTTGGTCGTTCGCCCCTCACCCCCGCCCTCTCCCTGCCGCGAATGCGCAGTAACGCGAACGCCGCAGTTGGCACGGCCGGGCAAGGGAGCCGGGCCTACCTTATCCCGCGGCGGCGTCCTAAAATCGCGACATGCGCACCGCCGAATACACGCTGCCGGAGCGGCCGAAGATCGCGATCGTCGGCACCGGCGCGCTGGGCGCGTACTACGGCGGGCGCATCGCCCAGCACGGGCACGACGTTCACTTCCTCCTTCGCGCCGATTACGCCGCCGTGAAGGAGCACGGGTGGCGCGTGGTCAGCAGCGACGGGGATTTCGAGCTGCCGGCCGAGCGGGTGAACGCGTACGACGATCCGGGGAAGATGCCGAAGGCGGACCTGGTGCTGGTCACGCTCAAGACGACCGCCAACGACCAGTTTGAGCCGTTGATCCGCCCGCTGCTGCACGAGTCGACGGCGATCTTGACGTTGCAGAACGGGCTGGGAAATGAGGAGCGATTGGCGGAGTTGTTCGGCGAGCGGCACGTGCTCGGGGGGACGGCGTTCGTGTGCATCAACCGGACGGGGCCGGGGCAGATCCATCACATTTGCGACGGGCTGATCACGCTGGGTGAGTTCGGCCGGCCGGCGACGCCGCGGGCGCGGCAGATCGGGCAGATGCTGGTCAATTCGAAGGTGCCGGCGAAGGTGCTGGAGGACCTGCGACGGGCGCGGTGGGAGAAGCTCGTGTGGAACGTGCCGTTCAACGGGCTGTCAGCGGCGCTCGATCTGACGACGGACCTGTTGATCGCCAAGCCGGATGGCGAGGCGCTCGTCAGGCGAGTGATGGCCGAGGTCATTGCGGCCGCGCGTGGCGTGGACGTGGATTTGCCCGACAGTTTGATCGACGCGAAGGTGACGGCGACGCGGGGGATGGGGCCGTACCAGACGAGCATGCACGTGGACATGCGCGAGGGGCGGGCGATGGAGGTGGAGGCGATCCTGGGGTGCCCAGTGCGGGCGGCGCAGGGGGCGGGCGTGGCGGTGCCGATGATGGAGGCGGTGTACCGGTTGTTGCTGCTGCGGGATGGGTTAAGAGACAACGTCTAGCCCGCGCTTCCGCAAACGGCTCGGACGGAGCCTCGCCCTCCCGGGGAGGGGTTACGGGACGTCGCCGGGTAAATCTACCCATGCGCGGAACTTGCGCGGTTTTTCATTGCCTCCTCACTTTCCCGGGGTATATTTTCCCCACGGAGAACGGGAGTGCCCCGGAAACGAGGGCAAAAAGGTGGGTCGAACCTGGGCGCTGTCGCCTCCGTAACGTCTTCTCTCAGCTACATCTAAGAGCAGAAAACGCTTTCTGGAGCGCGGAGTCCCTATGTCTCATCGCAGGCGTGCACAACTCGGTCTGGTGTCGGCAATTGGGATCCTGGCGCTGACGGTGAGCGTCCTGTTCGTGGGGGCCAAGACGGGGCTTGAGCAACACGGGCGGGTCAAAAGCTCGCCGGTGATTCAGCCGCACGTGGGGGACGTGAGCCTGGCGAACGCATCCAAGTAATGGCCGCGAAAGCGGTTGGGGGACGCGGAAACTGTGAGAAAGGGAGGGGAGAGTAGGGCGGCCCATCCGGGCCGCCCTTTTTTATTGCGCCCGTGACGCCGATAGAGTGGTGTCATGCACGTCGTCGTCTTCGAAGGATCGAATTGGCGCGGGTTCGCGCCGTTAAGCTTGTCGCGGCCGGTGTTTGCGCTGGCGAGCGGGACGGGGTTGCTCATCGAGCGCCAGTTGCGGCATTTGCGACCGAGCCGGGTGACTCTGTGGTGTCGGGCGGGTTTGGCGGACTGGGTCATGGCGGAGATCGCGCCGCGCGTGCGGGCGGAAGCCGGATGCGAGGTTGCGGTTAATCGGCCGCTGGAGGATGAGCCGGCGTTGCTGATCGACGGGGGCACGACGACGTTCTCGGCGGGCGAGCCGGTGGAGGGCGAGGGGGTGATCGCGGCGGGTGGGGCAGTTCGGCGGGCGGTCGTGCGCGAGGCGGGGCTGTCGTCGGGGGATGCGCTGGAAGATACGGCGAGGTGGCGGGCGATCCTGGGCTTGCCCAAATTGCCTGGCGAGGTGCGGTCGGCGGACTGGGCTTGGGAACTGGTGGCCCATAACCAGGCGGCGCTGGCGGAGGATTATGCGGGGCTGTTTGCCGGTCGGGCGGGAGATCGGCGGCCGGAGGGGCACTATCACGTGGTGAACGCCGAGCGGGTATGGTTCGGGGCGGCGGTGGCGGTCGAGCCGGGGGTGGTGCTGGATGCGAGCCGGGGGCCGGTGATGCTGGCGGACGGGTGCTCGGTCGGGGCGAACTCGGTGATCAAGGGCCCGGCGTACGTCGGGCCGCACTGCCAGGTGAAGCCGATGAGCGTGATCCACGCGGGCACGTCGCTCGGGCCGGTGTGCAAGGTGGGCGGGGAGATCGGCAATTCGATTTTGACCGGGTATTCGAACAAGGCGCACGAGGGGTACCTGGGCGACAGCTACCTCGGCGAGTGGGTGAACCTGGGCGCCGGCACGATCACGAGCAACCTCAAAAACACGTACGGCCAGATCAAGATCCGCGTCGGCTCGCGCGAGCTGCCGACGGGTATGCGGCATTTAGGGTCGCTGATTGGCGACCACGCCAAGACCGCGATCGGCACCCGGCTGATGACGGGGAGCTACGTCGGCTACTCGAGCATGATCGCGGCGAGCGGGCTGCCGCCGACGTTCGTGCCGTCGCTGTCGTTCGTGACGGACCGGGGGCGCGAGGGGTACCGGATGGAGAAGGCGGTCGAGGTGATGCGGGCGGTGTACGCGCGGCGGCAGAGGGGGTGGAGCGCGGTGGAGGAGGGGCGCGTGCGGTACGTGGCGGGGGCGGTGGGTGAGGTTGAGGGGTGAATGGGGAGGCCGGCGATGTGTCGCGGGACGGACGCCGAGCGGCGAGGCTCGCGCCACCATCGGAAATGAGTTGCGACCCCGCAGGGGGCGTCGATAAGCTGCGCGCATGAGAGACGCGCGCGAGGGATCGAAGTGGGCGGCTTGGGGTGCGGCGGTCGTGATCGCGGTCGCGGCCGGGGGGTGCGATCAATCGAATCGCGGCGCGGTGAATGCGGGTATTGGTGCTACGTCGAGGCCGGTCGCCGCGATCGGGGATCGGGTCGAGCTGGCGGAGCTGGGGGCGGTGTTCGTGCGCGTGTCGCCGGCGAAGTACGGGCTGGCGGGGGCCGATTTCTACATGCTCGAGACCGAGGTGACCAACGCGATGTACGCCCGGTACCTGAAGGAGAGCGGCGCGCACAAGGAGGACGGGGCGAGCGCCGCGGCGGCCGCGGAGCGCCTTCGGCGAAATACGTTTTCGACGATCGACGCGATCTACACGGTCGAGAATCCGGCGCTGTTGTGGGGTGGCGACGTGCCGCCGGCCGGAAAGCTCGACTACCCGGTCGCGCTGCTCAACCCGAACCACGCGGCGGGGTTCTGCGCGTGGCTGACGAAGAACCATCCCGAGTTCGGAACGTTCCGGCTGCCGAGCGGATCGGAGTGGCTTGTCGCCGCGTACGGGAAGGATCGGAATTACCCGTGGGGCGACGAAGAAGGGGAGGGGCGGTTCCTCGGGTCGGGGTTCCGCGCGAAGGGGGATGGTTCGGATTCGGGCGCGCGCTGGGACTGGCGTATGGCGCAGGAGAAGGCGGGGGCGCCCAAGCCGTCGCCCGAGCCGGTCAAGTCGCGGCCGACCGGGCGCACGCCGGAGGGGTTGTACGGCATGTGGGGGAACGTGAGCGAGTTCGTGATCCACGACGTGCGGAAGGAGAACAAGTGGGTGGTCGGGCTGGGGGCCAAGTGGATGGGCGGCGGGTTCGACGACGACCAGTGGGAGCCGGGCAAAGACTACTGGGGCTACACGCACAACGTCGACCGGCGGGACGAGGCGACCGGATTCCGCGTGCTGCTGGACCCGTCGGACCGCGGGCGCACCTTTAAGCAACGGCTCGGCGAGGAGGACCCGGTCGGCGGGAGCATCTACGGCGATCCGGACGAGTGGCCGCGCCCGCCCCGGAAGCGATGACGGGGTCGCAGTCGCGGCGATTTGCGAATCGGTCGCCGCGGGGTGTTCGCCCCTCACCCCCGCCCTCTCCCCGCCGCGGATGTGTTGTAACGTGAACGTCGCAGTTGGCGCGGCTCGGAGAGGGAGTGCGATCACATGTCCGTCAGGCACGCCTCTTCCGGGTGCGGGACTTGTTTCGACGGCGCTTGCTGCGCGCGGTAGGCGCGGATCGAGTCGATGGAGAAGAGGACCAGCGCGAGCCAGATCAGGGGGAAGGCGATCTGCTGGGCGCGGGTGTAGGGCTCTTTAAAGATGAAGACGGCGAGGAGGAAGGAGACGGTCGGGGCGGTGTACTGGAGGAGGCCGAGGGTGGAGAGGCGGAGCCGGCGGGCGGCGTTGGCGAACCAGAGGAGGGGGAGGGCGGTGATGACGCCGGCGGCGAGGAGCAGGGGGGTGTGGCGGAGGATGGCGTCGATGGCCTGGTCGCGTGTGACGTCGGGGAAGGCGGGGGACGTGCTCCACGGGTGGATGAAGTGGGTGACGATCGCGCCGACGCCGAGCGGGAAGAGCAGGGCGGTCTCGACGAACAATCCGACGAGGGGGCCGGCGGCGGTCGTCTTGCGGACCAGGCCGTAGAGCGAGAACGACGCGGCGAGCGTGAGGGCGATCGTGGGGAACTGGCTCTGGTCGAGCGCGTAATAGAGCACCGCGCCGGCGGCGATCAGCAAGCTGACGATCTGTAGCGGGCGGAGGCGCTCCTTGAGGAAGATCATGCCCAGCAGGACGGTGACGAGCGGGGTGATGAAGTAGCCGAGCGAGGTCTGGAGGATCTGGCCGATCGCGACGGCGTAGATGAACGCGAACCAGTTGACGGCGATGAACAGGGTGGACGCGGCGAGCGAGAGCAGCGTGCGACGGTTGGCGAACGCGGCGCGGACGTCGGGCCAGAGCTTGCGGAAGTGGATCAGGCCGACGAGGAACGCGACGGACCAGACGACGCGGTGGGCGAGGAGCTGGATCGGGGGGACGGCGGACAGGAGCTTGAAGTAGGCGGGGACGATGCCCCAGGTGAAGTAGGCGGCGACGCCGTAGATCAGGCCGAGGCGGGCGGGGTTGGGCGGGGCGGCGGGGGGCACGGGTCGTGTATGGCGGGGCGCGGGGCGGATGTCAAAGGGGACGCGTTATCCCAACCTGCGGCCCGCGAGCGAGAGTTCCGCGACCATCGCCAGCGCCGCGCCGATGGCGGCGGTCATGGCGGCGATGAACACGGCGCGCGGTACAGCGATCGTGGTGTCGATCACGGGCACGATCGGCGCAAATGAACTCGCGAGCGCGGCGCGGGTCGCCAGGGCGAGGGGGACGAGGGCGGCGAGGAGGAGGGCGATCGTGGTGTAGCGCCAAAACCGTGAGCGGGTGGGCAGGTGCCACGCGGCGAGCAGGAGGACGGGGCCGGCGAGGAGGCGCTCGGGGGCGGCCCAGTTGACGCCGAAGCCGAGGGCGACGCGGAGCAGATCGTGCGCGGTCAGCAGGCCGGCGGCGGCGAGGAGGACGGCGGGCGCGAAGCGGAGGGTGGGAAGGATGGCGTCGGCAGCCGCGCGGTCGCCGCGGCGGCGGGCGTCGCGGGCGAGGTAGATCGCGGCGCCGGCGAAGGCGACGAGGAGGAGGTAGAGGTGGGGGAAGGCGAAGACGCCGGCGGGGGACTCGGGGCAGTCGGGGCCGGTGGGGCGGAAGACGTGGATCGCCCGGTCCGTGCCGCCGAGCGTCACGGTTTGGCCGTCCGGCGACATGGCCGTGAGCACGCCGAACCCCATTCCACCATCAAAGCGGGCGACCCGCGCCAGTGACGCTGCGTCGAGCAGGCATGGTCGTCGATCCCCGTCCGTGGTCATCAATCGGCGACCGTCGGGCGTAACGAGCAAGCCAGCATTAAGGGGCCACGCGCGACGGGCGATCGTCCCACCGCTACCAATATCGATGGCCTCGAGCTGCCCGCCCCCGCCCGGCGCGGGGTGGATCGCGTACAGCCGGTCGAGATCGGGAGACGGCCACCGCATGCCCGGCGACGGTCGGCGGACCTCGGCCAGCAGCGCGCCGTCTGCCACCGAAAGCACCTGGAAGACGGTGTCTCCCGGTATCTCGTACCGCACAGCGCACCGCCGGGAGTCGGACGAGACCCAGACGCCACCGATCCAGCGGGCGCCATCGAGCGGCACGCGGGCGCGCAGCCGACCATCTTCAGCATCGTAAATTGCGAGGCGAGTCTGCATCCCGGTGAAAATCACCGTCCGCGAGTCCGGCGTGAAGGCGGCGCCCGAGCCCGGCGGCTCGAGCCAGGCGACGTGTCGGGCTTGGCCCCCGGCGGGGTCATGAACGTCGAGCAGGCGGAAACGCGCGATCCGCTCCCGCTACCGAGTTGGCAACGCCACCGAATCGATGTCGAGCCGCCGGGAGCCATCCGGAGCGAGGATCAGGAAAGAGCTGAATTCCCCGGGCTCCACACTCGGGCCCTCGGTGGTCTTGCGGCTTTGGCCGACCGGCGCGCCGGTGCGCACGTCGTACAGGCCGGGGGCGGGCTCGCCGTCAGGTCGGACGAATCGGGCATTGCCGGCGTAAAACTGACCTGCGGCCGTTCGCTGGTGCGACACGTGCCGGACCCGCTGGCGCGTCCGCGGGTCCCACAGTTCCGTGCCGCGGGCGTTGTCACTAGTGACTAGCAGATTGTCCGGCGTGAAGCGGGGTGGGTCGAACGCGAGCCCGTTGTCCATCCGGCCGGACGTACGCCCGGAGCTGTGGTGGATCGCCATCACCTCCCGCCACGGCGCGTGCCGGAAGTAGAGCCAGACCCACGCGAGGGTGGCGACGGCGAGGCAGAGGAGGGCGGCGCGGGAGGGGGCGAAGAAGATCGGCCCCCAGCGGCGGCGCGGGGCGGGCGTGGCGTAGGTCAGGATGGGGACGGGGGTCGACACGCGCAGGGGAGTATAACGGCGGCGCGAGCGGCGAGTCGTGGTGTTCGAAATGTGGCGCGGGCAACCTCCGACGAGTTCGGGAGGCAAGAATGCCTCCACTCACTCGTCGGGACAGACAAGAATGTCTGCCCCACTGGGGAACGGGGTCCGTGGCGCGGTGCGGGGTTCATGCGCGGCGCGCGACTAGCCGGTAGGCGTAGGCGAGGGCGAACTCGGCGATCAGGATCAGGGCCATGGCGGGGCCGGTGGGAAGGAAGTGCCACGCGGCCTTGAGGGCGAGGCCGCCGACGGTGCCGGTGACGCCGACGATTACCGCGATCGTCAGCACCGTGCGGAGGCGCTGGGAGAGCGAGAGGGCGGTCGCGCCGGGGAGGACGAGCAGGGCGGTGACGAGGAGGTACCCGGCGAGCTGCATGCCGGTCACGATGACCAGGGCGAGCAGGAGCATGAGCGTGTAGTGGACGGCGGTGGCGCGGACGCCGGCGAGCTCGGCGAGCTCGGGGTCGAGGCAGTAGAAGAGGATTTCCTTGGCCATCAGCCAGAGGGCGGCGCAGACGGCGGCGGAGACGATGACGGCGCGGACGGCGGCGGCGGTCGTGACGGCGCGGAGGTCGCCGAGCAGGTACAGGTCCCACCCACTCGGCGCGCCGTGGGGGCGGCCGGCGCGCTCGTAGACGGTCAGGGCGATGAACCCCCAGGCGAGGGAGGCGACCATGACGATGCCGATGGCGGCGTCGGCGTTGAGGCGGTCGCGGCGGCTGACGAATCCGATGGTGACGGCCATGGCCAGGCAGAAGGCGACGGCGACGACGTAGGCGGCGTCGTGCCCGCCGAGCGCGGGGACGGCGAGCGACAGCAGCCAGGCGGTGCCGACCCCGCCGAACCCGGCGTGCGAGATGCCCTCGCCGATGAACGCCCAGCGGCGGAGGACGACGAGGACGGACAGGAGGGCGCAGGCGGCGCCGAGGGCGACGGCGGCGGCGAGCGGGCCGCGGAAGGCGGGGTTGGTGAACAGGTCGAGCATCGGGGGGCGCGCGGGGGGAGTGTACGAGATGGTGTCCGGATCAGGAACAAGGCGAGCGGGTCGGTCGACCGAGGCGGAGTCCGGGCAGACAAGAATGTCTGCCCCGCCGAATGAAAAACCCACGGTGGCGGGCACCGTGGGCTTTCGAGTTGTCGGATGACGGACGGTGTCAGAACGCCGCGCGGGCGGAGTCGAAGACGCCGCGGAGGTTGGGCTGGGGGCCGTTCTGGAGGGGCTGGCCGAGGGGGTCGACGGCGTAGAACTCGCCGGTGATCTTGTCCTGGCCGTGGAGGCGGTAGAGGCGGCCCTTGAAGCGGACGTTGAAGATGCCGGGCGTGCCGTCGTTGAGCAGGACGATGCCGGTGCCGTTGCCCTCGAACGTGTTGCCGGTGCGCGGGAGGAGCAGGGCGTTGAGCGTGATCGTGCCCTTGCGGGGGTCGCCGAGCTCGCCGATCTGCTGCTGGAAGCGGAGGCTGATCGTGGACGGGGTGAACCGGGCGTTGCCGACGTTGAAGTTGGCGCTGGTCGGCTCGCCGCCGAAGCTGACGACGGCCGGGACGGTGAGCAGGCCGTTGAGGAGCTCGCGGGTGAAGTTGGCGTTCCAGACGAAGTCGACGATGCCGCGGGAGGAGGTTCGGTTCTTGGCGGTGGCGACGGACATGGCGTCGATGAGGGCCTCGGCCTTGGGCGAGCCCCAGCCGGTCGCCAGGTCGAAGCCGACGAAGGTCGGGTTGGTGTTGTCGCCGAGCGTGATGTCGGTGAACAGGGACTGCTGGTTCTTCCGGGCGACGCCGTAGAGGAAGTGGTGGAGCTGGTCGTTGCCCATGGTGCCCAGGCCGTTGGCCTCGCGCTTCTGGTTGACCAGGGCGACGATGCCGGCCCACTGGGGCGCGCCGGCGGACGTGCCGGCGATCGCCTGCCAGCCGGTGTCGCCGTTCTCGTTGGGGGTGGAGTTGAAGACGGCGTAGGCGGTGGACGGGTCGGCGTTGTAGGCGACGTCGGGGAGGGCGCGGCGGGTGGAGACGGAGTTCCCGCCGATCTGGAGCTGGGACTGGTAGTCGGGGAGGTCGCGGAAGGCGGACGAGCCGCCGCCCCCGTCGGCCCAAGCCGCCTCGTCGCCGGTGCGGATGCCGTTCTCGTCGATCGGGAGCGTCGTGCCGCCGACGGCGAGGACTTCCTCACTGGCGGCGGGGTAGAAGATCTGCCCGCCGACGTTGCCGGCGGCGGCGACGAACGAGACGTTGTCGGTCGCGATGTTCTTGAACTGGGTCTCCCACTGGGCGTCGGACTGGAGCTCGGAGAAGCCGAAGCTCATGGAGACGACGCCCCCGCCGAGCTGGTTGACCAGCTTGGTCGCCTTGGCGACGGCGTTGAACATGTCGGCGGGGAGGTCGGACGCGGCCTCGACCAGAACGAGGCGGGCGGCGGGGGCGATGGCGTGGGCCCACTGCAGGTCGAGGGCGGCCTCGGACGCCCACAGGGCGTTGACGACGGGCTGGACGCCGTCGGCGTACATGACGCCGAACATCTTTCGGCCGACCTCGGGGAGGCCGAACTGGCGGGAGAAGACGTTGAGGTCCTCGCGGGCGGTGCGGTAGTCGTAGGCGGTGACGATCGCGATCGTCTGTCCCTGGCCGCGGTTGGTGAACGCCTTGCGGGACAGGCGGCCGAACTGGTAGGCCGCGCGGACCTGGTCGGGGGTGTACCCGACGACGGTGGCGTTGTAGGCGGCGGGTGTGGCGGGGCTGTTGTCGCCGCGCTCGGGCTGCGGGCGCCAGCGCGCCTTCTTGGAGATCAGGACGTCGGCGGCCTCGCCGACGTCGACCTGGTCGCCCTTGCCGGCGCCGACGACCACGTCCTTACCGGCGCCGGAGTTGACCAGGTCGTCGCCGGCGCCCGGGTGGAGGACGTCGACGTTGTCGCCGCCGAGCAGGCGGTCGCCGCCGGCGCCGCCGAAGATCTGGTCGCCGCCGGCCAGGCCGTTGAGCAAGTCGTTGCCGTTCCCGCCGATCAGGGTGTCGCTGGCGCCGCCGCCGGTGAGCGAGTCGTTGCCGTTCTGGCCCAAGATGTAGGCGGGGACGGCGATCGTGCCGTTGGCCTGGTCGACGGTGATGACGTCGGACCCGCCGCCGCCATAGGCGCGGATGCGGCGGACCTTGTCGAGCGAGAACGTCTGGGCGTCGCCGTTGGTCGTGACGACCAGGACGCCCTTGTTGGCGTGGTCGCGCGCGACGGTGATGACGTCGGGGCGGTCGGTGCCGCGGACGGTCAGGGTGCCGCCGGCGAGGTCGGCGGCGGCGAGCATGGTCCGGGTCTCGAGGGGTTCGACGGACTGGCGGGCGGGGGTGGCGGGCGTCGGCTGGCGCTTCATGGGGGGTGATTCCTGGGTGTCAGTCGGTGATCGCGGGCGGAACGGGACGGCGACGCGCACGGCGGCGGGGGGGGGCGGCGCGCCGATCAGCGGGTGTCGAAATTGCCGGCCATGACGTTCTGGGTGCCCTGCTTGAGGACCTTACCGCGGCTCGAGACGGCGACGAACGTACCGGAGACGAAGTCGCGCTTCTTGGCCCGGGACGTGGTGCCCTCGAAGTTGACGAGCATGGTCGCGGACGTGCCGTCGTTGAGGGTGGCGCTGACCGTGACCTTGCCGCTGAACTTGCCGATGCCCTTGGACGCGTTGGTGATGACGCGGGGGAGCCCGCCGGGCGGGAACGTGAAGTCGACGATGCCCTCGGACGGGAGCTGCCCGCGCGCCAGGTCGATGGTCTGGAGGTTGAACAGGACGCTGTTGCGGTTGACCGTGTAGTCGCCGTTGCCGAAGTAGTTGAAGACGATCTTCGGGGTGGTCGGCTGGGCCTGGATGAGCGGCTTGACGAAGTTCCCGGAGAACCGGAGGGTGTTGCCGGTGGTGGACGGGGAGGTCGGGCGGAGGAGGAAGGCGTGGATGGCGGTGTCGGTCGGGACGGTCCCGATGGCGACGATCCACCCGTCGGTGGTGATCGCGTGGGCCTCGGTGAGGACGCGGCCGGTGCCGCCGGACGTCAGGGCCTGGAGGTCGATCATCTGGAAGGTGCCGGTGTTGGCGCCGTCCTCCATCCACATGACGGCGCGGGAGATGACCTGGTTGTTGTTTCGGCGCTGGATGCGGCCGACGACCTCGACCTGACCGGCGGCGCCCAGGGCGTCGGCGGTCGCGTTGGGCTCGTTGACGCCGAACGCCTTGGACGTGTCGCCCGGGGTGGTGGGGAGGGCGCGCATGATGCCGGGGTTGGGGCGCCACCAGAAGGCGTTCTCGACGGCGGTGCCCTCGCCGGACACGCCGATGACGGTGTAGTTGCCGGACACGGCGGAGTTGACGTCGTACGCCTCGGACGTGGTGGCGCCGCGGATGGTGCCGATGTCGGTGGTGGAGTCGGCGGCCTCGTCGTAGACGACGGCCTGGGTGTTGGTGGCGTCGAAGCCGACCATGATGTCGCCGATGCCGTTGGGGAAGGGGAAGTTGCGGTCGTAGTTGTTCACCTCGCGGAAGCGGCCGCGAAGGATGCCCTGGCCGGTCGCCGCCGGGGCCGTGAAGAGCGCCCCGCCCGGGCCGCGCTTGAAGAACGCCGTCCCGTTGCTCTCGCCGACGATGGTCGGGCCGGGCGCCGGGAACGGGAAGTCGTTGAGGCCCCAGGCGACGGTGTCGCCGGTGAACCCGCCGATGCTCCCGACGTCGCGCATGAAGTTGGTGTAGAAGAACCCGTGGCGGGAGCCGCCGGGGACGGTGCGGGACTCGCCGACGATGTAGTTGTCGATGTTGATGTCGTAGGCGATGGAGGTGGACCCGGCGGTCGACCCGCCGAGGGTG
>DASPKW010000391.1:0-18333 GCA_035627895.1 Tepidisphaeraceae bacterium
CCATCGCGTTGCGGCGGAGGTCGAGCTTGGACGCGGCCCCGAGCTGCAGGGCCACGGCCGTCGTCGACCCGTCGCCGACGGTCAGGACGAGCAGGCTGGCCGGGACGTTGGCGATCTCGGCCTGGCCCGACCCGGCGGACAGGTTCAGGCTCTTGATGGTCTGGGTGCTGCCGGCGACGAACCGCCCGCCGGTGGCGACGGCGACGCCGCTGGACGCGGCGACCGAGCCGTTGACGCGGAGCGTGCCGCCGGCCACCGAGGTCGGGCCGGTGTAGGTGTTGGTGGCGTTCAGGTTGACCGTATTCGAGCCGACCTTGGTCAGCGATCGGGCGCCACCGGATTCGGTGACGGTGCTGGCGAGCGTGATGTCGCCGGTCCCGCCGATGCTGCTGTTGCCGGTCAGGACGACCCCGGCGGTGGCGGCGGTGAGGGGGACGGTGCCGGCGGCGGTGGTGAGCGAGGCGGTCGGGGCGCTGGTGTAGCCGGCGCCGACGTTAGTGAGCGTGACGCGCGAGAGCATGAAGTTGTTGGCGTTGGCGGTCGCCGTCGCGGTGGTCGAGGCCGTGCCGCCGAAGGTCAGGGTCGGGGCCGACGTATACCCGGCGCCGTTCGCCGTGACGGTGACGCCCGTGACGATCAGGTTGGTGAACGTCGGGGTGACGGTCACACCGGTCCCCGACGTCGTCCCGCCGGACACGGTCGCGGTCGGGGCGGCCGTGTAGCCCGAGCCGGGCGTGTCGATGACGAGCGAGAGCACGCCGGCGTTGTTGACGAAGTGCCCGGTCGCGGCCGTCCCGCCGGTGGGGGTGTTGAACGTGACCGTCGGGACGACGGTGTACCCGCTGTTCGCGTTGACGGTGAACGTGGCGTTGGTCACGCCCATCAGTGAGGTCGCCGCCCCCTGGGTGGTCGCCCCGCCGCCGGCGATGGTGGCGGTGGCGACGGCCGCGTAGCCGGCGCCGGGGGTGGCGACGGCGAACGTCTGGGTGGTGACGCCGAGCACGCCGGTGGCGGTCGCGCCGGTGCCGCCGCCGCCGGTCAGGGCGATGACGGGCGTGATGCCCAGGCCGCCGGTGCCGCCGCGGACCGAGGCGACGGTGCCGCCGATCGTGACGGCCGCCCCCGTGTTGATCAGCGCGCCCGTGGCGCCGATGCCGGTGCCGTTGAGCTTGATCAGCTCGTTGGGCGCATTGCCGTTCAGGTCGAGGACGCCGGTCGCCGAGACGTTGGTGCCGTTGTCCGTATTACCGCCGGTCGACGCGGCGCTGTTCCCCAGGGCGTTCGCGTGCCCCATCTTGACCACACCGGCGGTGACGTCGGTGCGCCCGGTGTAGGTGTTGGGGCCGCCGAGCGTCCACGTCCCGGTCCCGTTGTTCCGGAAGACCGGCAGGTCGAGCGTGGTGCCGTTGGCGATGACGCCCGAGATCGTGCCATTCCCGTTCCCGCGGAGGTTGAGCTCGCGCCCGGTCGTGTCCGGCGTCAGGTTGCCCGTGAGCGTGACCGACCCGGCGTTCGACGTCAGGCCGGTCGCGCCACCGCCGCCCGTGAGGGTGAAGTTGCCACGGATGATGTTGTCGCCCGAGACGTTGGTGATCGCCCCGGCGTTGCTGCTGGTCTGGAAGGAGAAATTGGCGGGCAGGTCGATGTTGGGGGCGGACGTGCCGCCGACCCGCTGCGCGTCCAGGTGCAGTTCGGGGAGCCCGTTCGTCCCGTTGGTCAGGTTGATCGACTTGGTCGCGGTGAGCGAGCCGAGCGCGCTGCTGTTGGTGATGATCAGCCGGCCGTGGTTGACGGTCACGTTCCCGGCGAACGTGTTGACGCCGGTCAGGATCAGGTTCTTGGCCGCGGTCTGGCCGCTCACCCCGCCGCCGCCGGCGGACCCCTTGCTGAACGCGCCGGGCCCGCTGATCACGCCGTTGATCGTGACGTCGGCGGTCGCCGCGGCGGGGATGGTGTCGAAGTTGGCCGTGCCCGCGGCGATGGTGAAGTTGCGCGTCGCCGGCAGCGCTTCGGCAACCGTGTTGTTGAACTGGAGGGTGGACGAGCCGATGAAGTTGATCGGGGCACCGACGGCGCCGAGCTGGGCGTCGCCCAGCACGTTGAGGAGCCCGGCGTTGATGTTCGTCGCCGTCTGGCTGTTGGTCCCGCGCAGGCGGATCGGGCCGGTCAGCAACTTGGTCAGGGCGAACGACGTGGAGCCGAGGGCATTGGACGTCACGATGTTGCCGTTGAGGATGCCCGTCCCGGCGCCGGTGATGGCGGCGGGGTTGCCGATGCTCGCGTCGCCGAGCAGGGTGATCTGACCGCCGAGCGTCGGGTTGGCCGTAGCCGAGCTGTCGAGGCGGATCACGCCCCGGCGCGTGCCGTTCTCGTTGAACCCGTTGCCGATGATGACGAACGGGTTGGCGATCGTCGTGTTCTGCGTGCTGTAGAATTGCCCGTCCGTGTTGCCGTTGATGTGGACGATCGCGTTCGGGCCGGTGCCGAACGGGGTGGTGAATGTCGTGGAGAGCTGCACGCGGCCGGACGTGATGTACGTCGGGCCCGTGTACGTGTTGTTGTTCGCGACCGAGATGATGCTGCCGGTCGTCGTGCCGTTCGGGTTGGCCCGGTAGGTGACGGTCGTCGGGCCGCTCGCGCCGTTGGCGATGACGGACGAGATGACGTTGGTGGTGCCGGGCTTGTTCGAGATGACGACCAGTTCCTGGCCGGTGCCCGGGACGATCGTCCCGCCGGTGATGGTGTTGGCGGCGGCGGACGCGCTGCCGAACAGGATGCCGCCGGTCGAGATCGTGTTCGTCCCCGCGAGCGTGAGCGTATTGCCGATCGCGGAGTTCATCCGCAGGCTGTCGAACGTCTGGGTGGTCGGGGCGGTGAACGAGCCGGTGATGTCGGCGTGACCGGTCATCGTGGGCGGGGTCGCCGCGTAGGCGGTGTAGAGCGTGGCGCCGCCGGGCCCGGCGACCGACAGGTCGACGACGTTGCCGGGACTGTCGGTGCTCTTGGCCGCCCAGCTGTTGCCGCCGACGGTGGCGAAGGCGGTGTTGCCGATTGTCAGGATCTGCCCGTTGGACCCGGTCGACGTGACGACCCCGTTGGTCGCCGATTGCGTGACCCCCGGGAGGGAGAAGTCGACCGTACCGCCGGCGTTGCGCGTGATCGGGCCGGCGTTGAGCAGGACGTTGCCGGGCGTGCCGGCCGCAGTGAGGGCGATGGCGGACGCGCCGGCGTCGACGAGCGTGCCGGCGAACGTCTGGCTGTTGTCGGTCGAATTCTTCCCCTGCATGGCGAACGTGCCGCCGCCGGCGAGCGAGGGGCCGGCGCCGCCGAGCACGAGGTTGGACGTCGGGGAGACCATGTCGCTGACCGGGGCGGACGCGTGGGAGAAGTCGAGCTTGAGGGTGGACGGGGCCGCGGGATTGACCGTGATGCCGGCCGCGCCCTGGCGGACGTTCACGGTGGGCGACGTCACGGCCGCGGCGAGCGTGACGGTGCCCGGCCCCTGCTTGATGAGCACCGACGACGTGATCGTGCCGTTCTGGATCGTGCCGGTGCCGGAGAGGGCGCCGAGGTTCTGGCTGGTGCCGTTCAGGTCGATCACGCCGCCGTTGAGGTTGACCGGGGCCCCGGGCGTGCCGATCGTGCCGGTGCCGGTGACGTTGACGACGCCGCCGTTGACGACGAACCCGCCGTTGGCCTGCACGGGGCCGTTGACGGTGAGCGTGCCGAACCCGTTCTTGGTGACGGTGAAGTTGTTACCGCCCGGGGCGAGCAGGCCGCCGTTGAAGAGGACGTGGGCGGTCGGGTTGTTGAGGGTGAAGTTGTCGGTGAGGGTGACGGCGCCGCCGAACGTCAGGGTGTTGACGTCGCCGGCGCCCGTCACGTTCAGGCCGGTGCCGGCGCCGGTGCCGACCATGGTCAGGCTGCCGAGCGTCGTGTCCGACGCGATCTCGATCGACGGCGACGTGCCGGCGGCGACCGTGACGTTGTTGCCGAAGTTGGTCGCCATCGCGGCGGCGGTCGTGTTGAACAGGGCCGACGCGGGCACGACGACGAGCGCGTTGGCGGTGTCGGGGCCCTGGTAGCTGAGGACGTCGCCGCCGTTGCCGGTGTTGTTGTGCCACCGGCTGGTCAGGGTGTGGAGGCCGGCGGTCAGGTAGAACGAGTTGGCGACGGTGCTGTTGCCCGTGACGATCGGGGCGTGGCCGTCGACGAACAAATTGCCACCGTCGTCGGTGAAGTGACTGAAGTTGTAAACGCCGGCGGCCGTGATGTTGATCAGGCCCGTGAACTGGTGGGTGGCCTGGGTCTGGGTCGCGGCGCCGGGGATGTTGATCTGGGTCAGAGTCTGGACGCCGGTCGGGTTCAGGCCGGCGGTGCCGGTGGTGATGGGCTGGGTGGGCGCCAGGACGTTGGTCGTCGAGAGGAGGGTGACCCCGGTCCAGGTCTTGTCGATCACGCCGGCGGCGGCGGGGGTGGTCAGCCCGCCGTTGAACGTGGGGGCGAGGCGGAGGACGGATGCGCTGTTGGTCAGCGCGATCGTCGCGGTGCCGAGCGAGTTGCTCCCGGCGCCGGGCGCGGCGCCGGCGGCCTGGGCGTAGCCGGTGAGGCTGCCGCCGTTGACGGTGATCGTGCCGGTGATGTCGTTCGCGCCCGCGCCGGTCGCGGTGTTCAGCAGGCGGGTCGTGCCCGCGCCGGTGACGGTCAGGCCGTTGGCGCCGGCGGACACCTGCCCGAGCAGGGTGAGCGGGGCGGTGGTCGGGTTGAGCGTGGCGCCGCCAGGGCCGACGGTCGTGGTGCCGGCGAACCCGACGGCGTACCGGTTGGTCCCCGTGACGGTAAGGATCTTGCCGGCGGACGCGCTCAGATTGTTGAAGACGACCATGCTGCCGACGGCGGTGGTGCCGCTGGTCCGCTGGAAGTCGATCGTCGCGTTGCCGCCGAGCGTGACGTTGTTGCCCGTCACGCCGTCCCCGGTCGTGATGACCTGGTAAACGCCGGTGCCGTTCGCCCGGGCGTCGAGCGTCCCGCCGTTGAGGACGATCTGGCCGGTGCCGAACGCGCGGATCGTGTTGGTCGTGGACGTGGTGTTGCGGCCGTCGAGGCGTCCGGCGTTGACCGTGATCGTCGCGTTGAGCGCGGTGTTGTTCCCGTCGAGCACGAGCGACGACGTGGCGTTCGGGTTGTTCTGCGTGATCGCGGTCACGCCGGCGCCGATCACGCCGGTGATCTGGTCCTGGGCGGCGGCGTTCGTCGCGTCGCGGGTGATCGTGCCGGCGATGTTGACGGCGCCGGAGATGAGAAGCGTCCCGCCGGCCGCGTTGCCGCGCGTCAGCACCAGGTCGGCGGTCCCGCCGACGGCCCCGGAGACCGTCATCGTCGCGGCCGAGCCGTGGGTCCACGTCTGGGTCGCCCCGAGCGTCACGGGCGCGCTGACCGTGAGCGCGGCGGACCCGGTCTGCGTCGTGATGCCGCCGGCGCCGATCGTCAGCGTGCCCGCGGGCGTGCCGGCCGCGACCGAGACCACCGTGGTCGCGGCCGCGTCCATCGTCAGGCTCTTGATCGAGTAATTCTGGTTGAGCGTGGTCACCTGGTTCGCCGCCGTGAACCCGGCCGCCGAGAAGTGAACGTCGGTGTTCGCGCCAGGGTCGGACTTGGCGTCGGTCGTCCCGGCGGCGTCGGTCGTCCAGTTCGAGTTGTTCAGGTTGCCGCCGGCGAACCCGTTCCACTTCCCGTCGACCGCGCCCTTAAAGTAGAGCGTGTTCGGCGTGACGGCGACGAGCTTCGTGCCCGTGAGCGTGACGGCGTTGGCGGTCGTCACCAGCCCGAGCGTGAACCCGCCGAAGTTGCCGGTCGTCGTGTCGAGCGTGACCGCGCCGGCCTGGGTGGTGAGGTTGGTCGTGGGGGACGAGACGATTGCCTGCGACCCGCCGGTGTACCCGGCGAGCACGTTGATGCCGAGCTTGGCGCCGCCGCCATTGATCGTCGCCTGTGCGCCGGCCCCGAGGACGAGCGAATCCGCCCCGCCGGGGCCGAGGTCGATGTTGAAGTTGGACGCGTCGCCGGCGGCCGCGCCGCCGAGCGCCAGCGCCGGCCCGGTCGTGTTCGTCAGCGTGACCGAGTTGACGGTCCCGTCCTGGAGGTTGAGCGTCCCGGCGCTGGCGGCCGTCGCGTTCCCGCCGACGGTCAACGCGCCGCCGAGCGTCTTGCTCCCGCGGACGGTGAGCGTCCCGCCCGTGCCGGCGACGCCGACGTTGACCGGGGAGCTGACGAGCGTGCCGGTCGGGCTCAGCACGAGCACGCCGGTGTCGACGGTCGTCGGGCCCGTGTACGTGTTGGTCCCGCCGAGGACGATGTTGCCCACGCTCCCGGCGCCGACGGTCAGGCCGTACCCGTTCCCGCCGTCGCCGATCGCGCCGTTGAAGACGATGTCCTGACCGGCGGTCAGTTGGGTCACGGTGCGCGTCCCGCCGGAGAGCGTCATCGGCCCGGTGAACTGGAGGGCCTTGGTCGCGCCGGTGCTGAAGGTGGTGTCGGCGGTCATGACCAGCGCGTTGCCGATGATGCTGCCGGTGCCGGTCGAGGCGCGCATGCGCCCGCCGTCGAAGAAGACGGTGCCGACCCCGAGCCCGCCGCTGACGAGGTTGTTGGTCGTCGCGGACCCGATCGAGTCGGCGTTGATGACGGTCGTGGTGCCGGCGCCCAGGTGCGTGCCGCCGGTGTACGTGTTCTGGGCGGCCGGGACGTAGAGCGTGACGCCAGTGCCGGTGATGAACAGCGCCCCCGCGCCGGGGGCGACGTCGCTGATCACGCCCATGACGTTGAAGTTGCCGCCCGTCGAGATGTTGTTGTTGAACGTGGCGCCGTTCGCGCCGATCTTGAACACGCGGTTGTTGGCGACGTTGAACCCGGTCGTGCCGGTCATCTGGAGCGCGCCGCCGTTCAGGGTGATCACGTTCCCGGCCCCGCCGAGCTGGTTGTCGGCCGTCACGGCGACGGTGCCGGCGGTGATGTTGATCCCGCCGGTCGACGCGTTCGCCCCGGTCAGCGTCAGGTGGGACGTCGCGCTGTTCTGGGTGATCGCGCCGACGGTCGCGCCGATCGCGCCGACCGACACCCCGCCGGCCCCGGACCCGGAATTGACGATCGCCGACGTCCCGTTGACGGCCCCGAGCGTGAGCGCGCCGCCCCCGTTGTTCTGGATCGTCGTCGTCGGGTCCGTGAACACGAGCGTCGTGCCGATCGCGTTGGCGGCGGTCGTCCCGGTCGCGACGACGATCCCCGAGGTGCCGACCGCGCCCCCGCCGAGCGTGATCGTGTTGCCGCCACTGAGCGTCAACGCGACGTCGTTGTCGAACCGAATGCTATTGCCGAGCACATCGCCGTTGACGGTCACCGTGCCGGCGGTGCCGGTCGTGCCCGCGGAGAAGTGCAGGTCGTTGGTGCTCGCCGTCGCGGCCGTGAACGTGCCCGCCGCCTCCCCGAGCGGGTCGCTGTTCCAGAACGGGTCCGTGCCCCAGATGCCGGTCGGATCGCCCGAGCCGGTGGCCACGCCGTTCGTGTCCCAGTACAGGTCGTTGGCCGCGTGCGCCACATTCGCGCCGAGCAGCCCCGCGACCGACGCCGCGAGCGCGAACCCCTTGGGGAACAACCTGGCGGCCAGCCGGCGGAACTGACGCTGACCCGCGACTCGCTTCGCCCGCTGCTGCCGGTTCGACATGTCCAAGTGGCACCGTCCCGAGAAAGCACACTCCGCAATGACGCCGGACCGCGACCAACATGGTCGCGGGCGCATCGAATCGCCAGAGTTTTGGGGACGGTGCGACGACAGCGCAAGCGGTCGCCTGACCGATGTCAATTGGTGCACTAACGAACTAACTGATGTGCAGGAATAGCCCTCGCTCCTCCAGCGGACAGTTATAATATACCCGAACTGCGCGCCGGTGTCGTGCAGGAAATAGTCGAATTGGGTCAGAGCGCGGTAGCGTGGGGATGCTCTTGGCGTTCAAAGCTGGTTTCCGCCCAGAGCCATAGACAAAACCGCCGAAACTCCGGCACCTTTGAACCGCCGATGAGGAGAACACCTACAGTCGGAAACGTGGTTTACTTATGAATAGTGAGCCGGGGTCTTTTAGAGTAAGAACCGGCAAACTTCAGATCGCCCAAGCCGGGATTATATAGTGTGCCTCCCGATCGGTGTCCCACTGACACGATGGCGCGCTGGCGTGACGAGAACGAACTGGGAGATCAGCGCGGCCGCCCCGTCACCGCCAACGAACGGTCGCGTTGGACACCTTAGCCAGGCGAACCGGCTCGCCGCCCCCGGCCGGAACCGTGCAGAGCGCTTCCGACGTCACGAACGCGAGGTGGCGCGCATCCGGCGACCACTCCGCCACGCCGGGCTCCGCGGTCGCGGGTAGCGAGCAGACCACGGCCAGTTCAGCCCCGTCCGCCGTCATCGTGCACAACTCGTGTTGCCCCCCCGCCCGCAGCCGCCAGAAGGCGATCCGCTTACCGTCCGGCGAGAACCGCGGGTCGTGCTCGTCGGCCGGCGACCGCGTCAGATTTCGCTCGGCGGCCCCGGGCTGACCCAAGTCGAGCAGGGCCACCTCCTCATTCCCACGCCGCGCCCGGTAGGCGAGCAGGCGCCTTGCGCCGGCGGGCGCGAACGCGGGCGAGTCCGCGGGGCCGTCGCCGGTCGGAACCTTCGACACCGCGGCCACGCCGGTAGCGGCAGCGTCGTACGCCGCGAGTTGCAATTCCATTCGGAACTTGTTGACGGCCGACTCGTCGGTGAAAACGAGCTCGCCGTACACGATCCCGCGGCCGTCCGGGACCCAGGCGGGCACCTGCTCGATCTGACCGTCGTGGGTCAGGCGGCGTGCCTCGCCCTCGGCCCCAAGCTTGCGCACGTACAGCCCGGCCGGTGCGTCGCGCATGAACGCGACGGCGCGCGAGTCGGGCGCGAACGCCGGCGACCGCGCGACGCCGCCGGGCAGGCGCGTCAGGTTCGTCGGCTTGGCTGCATTCGGATCGGTAGACACGAGCATGAGGTCGGCCGCACCCCCCTGCTGCCGGGCGGCGGTGTAAGCGATGTGCTTCCCGTCAGAGGACCAGTCGAACGGCAGTCGGTCGTCGACGTCGGCGACGAGCAGGCGCTCGCCGGTGCCGTCGGGCTTGATCAGGAGCAGTTTACCGTCGCGGACGAAGGCGATCTGGCCGACGGGAGCGCCGGGCTCGACCCCCGCCCCCCGCGCTCGTCCCGAATCGCGGCTACATCCCAGACCCACACCGACGAGCAGGGCGACGATCAGGATTCGCGCGGGCATGCCCGTATTGTAACTCCGTCCCCGCATCCTTACGCGCGTGACGCCCTCGCCTTCCGCGACAGAATCCGGCCCGGCGCCTTACGCTTCGAACCCGCGTCAGGCGGGCGTGTCGACATCCACTGGCAAGATCCCTTACCCCCGGAATGATCGTTTTCCTCTTGGAATCGCGCGCCCGCCGTTTACAATTCGCCGCGTCGCAACGGGCGAACACGTCAACCTGAACCGAAGAGGGAGTGAGGTCGAGCATGTCTACCGAATGGTATTACTCGCAGGGCGGCCAACAGATCGGGCCGATCACGTCGCAGCAGATGAAGGACCTGGCGGCCGGGGGGCAACTGACGCCCAACGACCTGGTCTGGAAGGACGGCATGCCCGAGTGGACGCCCGCGTCCCGCGTGCGCGGACTGTTCCCCGGTGGCGCGGGCGGCGGGGTCGCGACGGCCGCCCCCCCGCAGCAGGGATACGCCCAGCCGGGGGCCTACGCCCAGCCCGCCCCGGGCAACGCCGACTACGCCTACGCCCAGCAGGCCCAGGGCGGGCAAATTGGGTACTACAGCCCGACCAGTGACATCAACGAGCGCACCCGGCGGATCCTGGCGAACATCCCGCCCGTCACGGGCCCGCGCGGGGATTGGCCCCTGTCCGACCAGCATCTGGCGCAGTTCGCCGCGACCGAGCGGCACCGGGTGCCGATCCGCGGGTTCAACGTCATGTGCCGCATCCTGATGATCGTGTACATCGTCGCCGCGTGCTTCGTCACGTACGGGGTGATCCAGATCTCGTCGAGCCCGTTCCGCCGCAGCGGAGAGGCGATGGCGTACGCGCTGGTCTCCCTGCTGACCACCGTCGCGCTGGCCGTGATCTACCCGCTTGCCGGTGGGGCGGCCATGAAGTGCCGGACATGGGGGCCGATCGTCTCGATCGTCATCAACTCGCTCGGCGTCCTCTGGGTCCTGTACCAGATGGTTCAGGTCATGTCGTCCCCGTTCGCGCCGGGCGAGGCGATTCTTTTCCTGCTGATCCCGCTGCTCATCCTGGGCCTGTTCATCTTCGTGTCCGTCCGCGCGATGATCGCGATCCCCAAGTTCCTCAGCGGACCCGTTTGGGTGGTCGAGGCGATGATCAACGCCAAGACGCAGTGACCGTCTGTCGGAACGTGAAATCAACGGCGGTCGCGCGAATCCGCGACCGCCGTTTCTCGTTGATCGACCTGCCGAGGCCGCCCCGTCAACGCGCCGCGCCCGGCCGCGCCACCGTCTGCTTGGCGATCTTGTCCTGCAGCCGCATGATCCCCTCGATCAGCGCCTCGGGCCGCGGCGGGCACCCGGGCACGTACACGTCGACCGGCACCACCAGGTCCACGCCCTTCACGACGTTGTACCCGTACTTGAAGTACGGCCCCCCGCCCACCGTGCACGCGCCCATCGCGATCACATATTTCGGCTCGGCCATCTGGTGGTACAGGCGCTTCACCCGGCTGGCCATCTTGTAGTTGACCGTGCCGGCCACAATCATGAGGTCGGCTTGGCGGGGCGTGGCGCGGAAGGCGCCCGCGCCGAACCGCTCGAGGTCGAAGCGCGACCCGCCGACCGCCATCATCTCGATCGCGCAGCACGCCAGGCCGAACGTCATCGGCCAGAGCGAATTCTTCCGGGCCCAGTTGAGCGCGAAATCGACGCTGGTGACGATCAAACCTTCCTCAAATCGGTTCTCGATCCAGGGCATTGCAAGGGATTATTGAGGGAACTCCCGGGCGGCTCAAGTCTTGCCGCTTGCGGCTTAACGAATGCCAGGGCGAGTCCGCTTAAACGGGGCGGGGTATTTCGTTGCGGGAATCACCGCCCCGACGGTAGGATGCTATAACTAAGGTCGCCGTCCGCAGGGATCGCGATCACACGTCTTTCGTCGTCCGGTTCGCAAGCCTGGGTCGAACAGAAAGGGTCTTCTCGCATGCCGTACCGTCACCGAGGCACGGGCGCCGCCGGGCGTCACTTGGCGTTCACGCTGGTCGAACTGCTCGTCGTGATCGGGATCATCGCGCTGCTGATCTCGATCCTGCTCCCGTCGCTATCCAAGGCCCGCGAGCAGGGGAACCGGGTCAAGTGCCTGAGCAACCTCCGGCAACTCGGGCTGGCGATGCAACTGTACGCAGACGACAACAAGGGGGCGGTCCCGCGCCCGGGAGCGGGCGGGCCCCACTTCGAAGATTGGATCTACTGGCAGAGCGGGCGTGTGCTGAACGACAGCCGACTGGTCAAGTATCAGGGCGACAGCGGCTCGTTCAATCCCGAGTATTACCGGTGCCCGTCGGACCCGGAAGTGGAGGGGCGGGCGTACAAGTACAGCTATACGATCAACGAACTGATCTCGCCGCACGTGACGAGCCGGCCGTGCCGGAAGCTCAGCTCGATCCGCCGGCCCAGCGAGATGCTCCTGATCGTCGACGAGAGCTCGGCCACGATCGACGACGGGTGCTGGGCGCCGCAGAACTACAAGTCGGACGGGAAGAACCTGCTGTCGAACCGCCACGACAAGGGCTCCGAATCGAAGACCGACCCGAACTTCGGCAAGGGGAATGCGCTGTTCGTCGACGGGCACGCGGACTGGATCGAACGCACGATGTCGTTCGACGAGTGGCACTACAACCCGGATTACCTGGTCAAGAAGTAGGGCGCGGGTGATCCGCCCGCTTGCGGGTTAGCGGGCGAGTCGCCCGCGAACGCCGACGGGTCCGTAGTCGCCGCGGGCGCATGTTTGCCCTTCGCTCGAATGCGCGAGCGCCCCGTCAACCGGCAAGCAGACATCCATCAGAATTCCGCGGCGGGCGAGGGCAGTTCTCGTCGGATCTCGGCGAGGCGATACCCGAACCCCGGCCCACCCAACGTCGACAGATCCACGCGCCCGTTCCGCCTCCGGTACAGGCCCGGGTGAACAGCCGCCTCGGCCGAACTCGCCTCCGGGTAGAACTGCATCGCGTTGGTCTCGACGCCCATGATCGTCCCGGCGTGTGCGGCCAACCGCACGTGCGGCACCTGTGCGAGCATCGGGTTGGTCAGGTCCTGTACCATCAGCGTCATCCCGTGCGCCTTGGCCCAGCAGAGCGACAGTAGCGCGCCGGTCTGCGTCTTGCACGTCTTGAGGGCGACGCCGGTCCAGCCCAGCGATTTGCCGAGTTTGACGAGCCCCCAGTCGTGCGCGCTCTCGTCCATAAACAGCGGCTTGCGCGCCGAGCACGATGAGACGTCGATGCGGTTCGCCTCCAGGTCGTAGGGGAACGGCTGCTCGACGTAGAGGAGTTGGCCGTGCGTGCGCGGGTCCTCGTCCCGCAGGCGGTCGAGGATGTCGTTCACGTACGCGGGGCGGCGGACCGTGCAGTTGAAGTCGGCCGTCAGCCAGGGGACGTTCGTCTCCTGAGCGATCCGCCCGATCGCCACGACGCGGCGGTAGTCCCACTCGGCGTCGTTCCCGCGGAGCTTGATCTTCAGGCAGGTCAGGCCGTCCCGCGCGATCCAGTCGCGCAGCAGGACCGGGTAGCCGTCCTGCGGCTCGTCGCCCTTGAGGTCGGACGGCTCGAGCGGGTCCAGCCCGCCGACGAGGTGCCACGCGGCCAGCGATTTCGGCGCGGCCGACGTGGGCTTGAGGAAGTCGGCCGGGTAGAGCCCCGCGAACGTGCGGGTCTGCTCGGTGCGCACGTCGTAAAACGGCTCGGGGTCGAGATGCGCCGACAGGTCTTCGGACATCCAGTCCGCGGAGTACGTGTCGTAGACGTCAACGCCGTGGAGGACGCCGAACGCGTCGTGCAGTGCCGTGTCGAACGGGGCGCAGCAGACGAGGGCGGCCAGGTGCGGGACGGGCTCGGCGCCCGCCGCGGCACGCCCGGCGTTGAACGCGCCGAGCGCCTCATAATGAACCGTCGCCAGGAACTCGACGGCGATCTCGATCGGGTGGCCCTGTCGCGCGAACGTCGACCACCCGAGCGCCAGGTCGACCGAGAAGGCCTTGAGCGCGGTGTGGCGGTCCTCGTACGACGCCGTCGACGGCCAGGTCCACTGCACGGACAGCGGCGTCTCGCCCCACCCGACGGCCCGCCGGCCGTCGCGCCCCTCGACCTCGATCCGCGCCCGGGCGACCGTCGCCGACGTCAGCGTCTCGCTCCCGAACTTCAGCGGCACGCGCGTGCGGATCGGGATGAAGTACAACGCGGCGGACACCACGCGGACGTCGGTCGGCTTGGGCATGGGAGGGAGGATAGCGGAGCACGCGCGGGAGGGCGAGTGGCGCCGAGTCGCGGCGCTCGGAGTTCACGCTTCAGCGTGTAAGGGGGGAGAAACCTTCTGGAAGCGAGCGAAACCCCAGTCGCCGCGCTCCCCCCTTACACCCTAAAGGGTGAACTCCGAGCGCCGCGGATCGCGCCTTTCGCGTCCCGGCCGCCTGCCGTAGAGTGCCCCCCGTTATGCCCAAAGCGTCCGGGAAGGCGTTCGCGCTCGAGGTGTCCGCCGAGGTCGGCCGCACTTACGTCTCGCGCCTGCGCGAAATGCTGCCCAAGGCCCGCGCGCTGGCCAAACGCGGCGTGCTCGCCGAACTCCACGTGATCCTGATCGGCGACGCCCCTATGAGCCGCCTCCACCGCGACTTCATGCAGATCGACGGCCCGACCGACGTCATGACCTTCCCGATCGACCTCGACGCGCGCGGGCGGGCCGTCTCGGGCGAGGTCTACGTGTGCGTCCCGTACGCGAAGCGCGAGGCGAAGGAGCGCGGGACGCGGGCGGCCGACGAGGTCCTCCTGTACGCCGTCCACGGCATGTTGCACTTGTGCGGGTACGACGATAGAACCGACCGCGACTTCGCGACGATGCACGCAGCCGAAGACTCCATCCTGACCACGCTCGGTGCGGGGGCGCTCTACACGGCGGGGGCGGGCGCGCGCGGGACGCTCGCGACGCGCCGGGGGGTCAAGTCATGACGATCGCGCTCACGCTGATCGCCGCCATCCTCGCCTCGACGGGCGCGTCGATCCTCAATTACTCGATCCGGGACTTCTCGCGCGCCCGCCTGGCCGACTACCTCGAGCGCCGCGGGCGGTCGCGCCTGTACGAGCCCCTCCTCCGCGGCGCCGCCGACATCGTCTTCGCGACCGCCACGATCCGCGTCGTCGCCAACGTCCTGATCCTGCTCGCCCTGCTCCGCGCGTTCGACGGGTACTGGCACCACTGGTACGCCCACTACATCTGGGCCGCGGTCGTCACCGTCGCGATCACCATCTTCTGCTCGGTCGCCGTGCCCCACGCCGTCTCCCAGCACGCCGCCGAGCCGATCGTCGGCCTGTTCGCCGAGGTCCTGCTCGGCCTCCGCATCCTGTTCCTCCCGCTGGCCAAGATCCTGCACGGGGTCGACCGCCTCGTCGTCCGCATGGCCGGCGGGAAGCGCGACACCGACGCCGGTGAGATCGAGCAGGAGATCCTGTCCGTCGTCGCCGAGGGCGAGAAGGAGGGGATCGTCGACAAGGTCGAGCGCGAGATGATCGTGTCGGTCATCGAGTTCCGCGACACGCAGGTCGGACAGATCATGACCGCCCGCCCGGAAATCGTGGCGCTGGAGGTCAAGGCGACCCTCGACGAGGTCAAGCGGACGCTCGAGGAGTCCGGGCACTCGCGCATCCCCGTTTACGAGGGCACGCTGGACCACGTCCTGGGCATCCTGTACGCCCGCGACCTGCTCAAGCACCTCGGCCAGGACTCGTCCCAGTTCAGCGTCCGCCCCGCCATGCGCCCGGCCGTGTTCGTCCCCGAGACCAAGCCGCTGAGGGATCTGCTCAAGGATTTCCGCGTCCAGAAGGTGCACATCGCGATCGTCGCCGACGAGTACGGCGGGACGGCGGGCCTGGTCACGATCGAGGACATCCTCGAGGAGCTCGTCGGCGAGATCAGCGACGAGCACGAGCCCGCCGGGCCGTCGTCCATCCGCCGGATCGACGAGCGGACGGCCGAGGTCGACGCACGAATGTACCTGGGCGATTTCAACCGCCACATGAAGCTCAAGATCCCGGACGATGCGGGGTACGAGACGGTGGGCGGGTTCGTCTCGGTCACGCTCGGGCGGATCCCGCCGGTCGGCACGACGTTCGACCAGGACGGCGTGCGGTACACGATCGTCGCCGCCGAGCCGCAGCGGGTCGACCGCGTGCGCGTCGAGGTGCTGCCCCCGCAGCCGCTCGACTACAAGGGGCCGGCGAATAACGGGGAAGGGTCGAAGGAGGAGTCGTAAAGCCGTCCGCGATCGTCCGGCGCGGTTCGCCGCGGCGACCACGGACGAGGGGCACTGGACATCCCGTACGATTCGTCGGGCTCGAGGTCTGCGCCGTGCCGGGGCCGGACTGAGTTGCTAGACTTCTCCTAACGCCCGCCCGCCCCGCGTGTCCCCGACTTCACCCGAAATAGGAGCCCGCCCGATGCGAATGGCCCGCTGGATCCTGCCCGCCGTGGCCGCCCTGGTGATCGTCGGACTCGTGCTGATCGTGGCCCTGCGCAAGTCCGGCCCGGGGAAGAAGGTCGGCCCGTACGACGACCTGCTCGCGCTGAAGCAGCAGGCCGAGCGGCTGACGGTCGAGGGAAAACTCGCCGAGGCGCACGCGAAATACCAGGAACTGTTCCTCGCCACGCAGGGGCGGAAGATCAGCGACCCGATCGTCTACAATTCGGTCGTCGAGGACGCGCGGGTCGACCAGAATCAGGTATTCGTCGTCCTCCTGCGAAAGCAGATGCCCGGCTTCGGCGCCGACATGGTTCCGCCCCCGCGACCCGGCTCGCGCGCGACCGCCCCGGCCACCACCACCAGCGCGGCGACCGCGCCGACCGTCGGCGGCCTGGCCGAGACTCGGGTCCCCGCGCCGCCGACGACCGCGCCGCACAGCGCGCCCGGGCGCGTCGCGACGACCACGACCGCGCCGGCCACGACAACGACGACACCGACGGCCGTCGCCCCCCCGCCCCCGACGGTCCAGCCCAAAGGCTTCCGCGTCGTCCGCACGCCGACCGACCCCGACGGCTTTTCCGACGCCGCGATCGGCGCCGCGCTCGCCAAGGCCAACGCCTTCCTCACCGCCCAATTCAAGGACGGCCAGACCTGGCAGGGACGGACCGAGGGTGGCGAAACCTACCGCCAAGGGCTCAACGCGCTCGTCGTCTACGCGCTGATGTCGTCCGGACAGGCCACGCGCGACCCGGACCTCCAGGTCACCAGCCCGCGCGTCCGCGAGATGCTCGACCGGATGAAGCAACACGCCATGGTCGGCGAGCGCGAGCACCCGCAGTCGCCGGCCGTGTACGCCCGCAGCCTCCGCGCGGTCGCCCTCGCGCTCTACGACCGGCCGGAAGACCGCGACGCCCTCAAGGACGACGCCCACTGGCTGATGGCCGCCCACGTCGACGGCGCCTACTCGTACGACGACCGGTCCATCCCGCGCGTGATCCCCGCCGACCGCCGCGGCCTCCCGCGCAAGGCCGGCGAACCGATCGAGCCGCCCAAGCCCACGCCCAAGCCGGGCTTCCGCTCCGAAGGCCCCCTGCGCGACGAGTTCGGGCGCCCGATCGCCTTGGCCGACGGCGGGTTCCACATGGATGCGCGCACCGGCCTCGAAATCGTCCCCCGGATCGTACTGCCCCCGCCGCCCCCGTCGGTCTTCGAGCGTCCGAAGTACCTGCCCGACGCTAGCACCGCACTCACCCCGTTCGTCTGGGACAACTCCAACTCGCAGTACGGCGCGTGGGCCGTGTCGGCCGCAGCCGAGGTCGGCGTCGAGGCGCCCGAGGCGTACTGGGCCGCCGTCCAGAAGCACTGGCTCGCGTGGCAGCGCCCCGACGGGCGGTGGTTCTTCAGCCTCATGAGGACCGACCCGACCCTTCCGATGACATTGGGCGGCGTCGCCTCGCTCACGCTCGTGCGCCCGTGGCTCGATAGCACGGCGCTCCCCAAGGCCGGCCAGCCCCCGACGCCCGCCGTCGCCGCGGTCGACCGCGCCCTCGCCTGGCTCGAGGCCGGCGAGAACGCCGTCGACGTCGCCGCCGACGGAAAGCGCGTCCGCTACCTCGGGTACAACCTCCACGCCCTCTCCCGCGCCGGGCTGACCACGGGCCTGAAGCACTTCGGCATCCACGACTGGTACCGCGAGCTCGCCAGGAAAGTCGTCCTCTCTCAAAACGCCAACGGCTCCTGGGGGAAGACCGACCAGCCGACCGCCGACACGCTGATCGACACGGCGTACACCGTCCTGTTCCTCGCGCGCGGCCGCCCCCCCTTGGTCATGAACAAGCTCCGCCTCGACACCCCCGCCCCGCCCGACAAGGGCGCCGGCGCACGGATCGACCGCGGCCCGTGGAACAACCGCCCGCGCGACCTGGCCAACCTCGCCGCGTTCGCCTCGCGCGAGCTCGAGCGCCCGCTCAACTGGGGCGTCGCCTCGATCGACCGCGACCCGGCCGAGTGGGCCGACGCCCCCATCCTTTACTTCGCGACGCACCAGCTCGCCGCCCTCAACAAGCCCGAGATCCTGAAGTTCAAAGCCTTCACCGACGCCGGCGGTCTCCTCCTCACGCACGCCGACGACGGGGCCGACAACATCAACGTCGCCTACCGCCAGCAGATCCCGCCCCAGCTCTGGCCCACCCTCGAGTACCGCGCGGTGCCGGATGACGACGAGATTTACACCTGCCACTACCCGATCGCGGCCGGCAAGCGCCCGCGCCTCTGGGGCGTGCACAACGGCGCGCGGTGGGTCTGGCTCCACTCGCCCACCGACATCGCCGGCGCCTGGCAACAGCGCGCCGTCAAGACGCGCCGCGAGGCGTTCGAGCTCGGCGTAAACCTCTACGTCTACGCCGCCGGCAAGTCCGAGCCCCGCAACCGCGTCGACACGCGCGCGATCCCCGCCCCGACCGCGGCCGTCCCGCTCACGACGACCCTCCCGCTCCACCGTATCCGCTACGCCGGCGCGTGGGACCCCGAG
>DASPKW010000392.1:0-14315 GCA_035627895.1 Tepidisphaeraceae bacterium
CGCTCGGCCTTCCGCACGTACAGCGGTAAACCTTGGCGAACTTCATCGCCGCTATCGACTGTTTGGCCATCACCTCGCCCTCCCCGTGACCCGCGCCAAGGTAACCGGCCGCGGCCCGCGCGTTCAAGAATCCCCGAACCGGGCAGGGTCGGCCACAGATGTTCACGGACGGCCACGGATTTCATTTCTGAATCTGTGGCCATCTGTGAAATCGGTGGCTGACTCTGTCTTTCTCTCCCCTCCGTGCCCTCCGTGCCCTCCGTGTCCTCCGTGTCCTCCGTGGTGAATATCCTTCCCGCCGGAAAACCTGAGCGGCACCGGATCGCCGTTTGCTCGCCTGCCTCCGTCTTCTTACTCGGAGGCTTCATGTTCCGCCCCAAGACCAGCAACGACTACGCCGCCGCCCGCGCGCTCGGGTGGGCCAGCATCGGCATCGGGCTCACCGAGCTCCTCGCGCCGCGCCAGCTCGAAGAGGCGATGGGCATCGACCCCGACGACACGAACACCAACGTGCTCCGCGCCCTCGGCGTCCGCGAGCTCGCCCACGGCGTCGACTGCCTGACCCGCAAGGACCCGACCTACGCCGTCTGGGGCCGCGTCGTCGGCGACGTGCTCGACACGGCCCTGCTCGGCGTCGTCGGCGCCAAGACGCGCAACCCGGCCGGCTTCGCCGCGATCGCCACCAGCGTGATGGCGATCGGCATCGCCGACGTCGTCGTGGCGATGCGCCTGACGAGCAAGCGGCGCCAACGGCAGGCGGCGGAGTCGTCCGCGGCGGCGAACACCTGGCAGCCGCCGGCGGACCAGTCCGGCCTCCCCTCAACACGCCAGCCGGCGCTACAGACCCAGACCGGGCGCCCGTAGGGTGGGGCTCTGCCCACCGCTCGCGCGCCTCGCACCCGCGCGCCACCGTTTAGCCGCGACCCGTAGGGCAAGCGACAGCGCGCCCGCAGGGGAGCGCGTGGGCGCGGCGACCGGTGCACTACACGAGTAATATAAGGCCGCGCGGCCGTACCCATGCCACAAGGCGCGATGCCGCGATTGGGCTCGCCGATGTCATCGTCGCCGCGCGCCGACTGCCGCGCGCGGATGTCGCATTTGCACAAAGCGTGATCGCCGCAACGCAACGCGTTGCCGACGCGCCGGTCCCGCGGAGCGCTCGCGGACCTCGCGCCAAGTCCCACGACGCGCGTCAGCAAATCGTTGACCCCCTGCTACCGCCGCGCCCCCATTCACCCCATCGCGTCCGGGTCGAAAAACGTCGGCCCGTTCCCCATCGCGTCCTTCGGCGGCGACCATTTCAAATCCAAATGGTCGTACGCCGCCTTCGTCGCCCGCCGGCCCTGGCGCGTCCGCATCACCAGCGCGTTCTGCAGCAAATACGGCTCCATCACGTCCACGAGCGTGTCCGTCTCCTCGCCCATCGTCGCGGCGATCGCCTCGATCCCCGCCGGCCCGCCGTCGTACACCTCGATCAGCGTCCGCAGAAACGTCCGGTCCTGCTCGTCCAGCCCCTTGTCGTCGATCCCCTCGAGCACCAGCGCTTCCTTCGTGATCGCCAGCGTCAGCTTGCCCTTGTGCGGCTCCTTCCCCTCGACCGCCGCGAAGTCGCGCACGCGCCGCAGGAGGCGGTTGGCGATCCGCGGCGTCCCCCGGCTCCGTCGCGACAGTTCCCACAGCGCCGCGTCTTCCGATTCGAGCTTCATCAGCACGCAGTTCTGCCGGAGGATCTCGTGCAGCGCCTCGTGCGAGTAAAACTCGATGTGGTTGACGATCCCGAACCGGCTGCGCATCGGCCCGGTCAGCAGCCCGATCCGCGTCGTCGCACCGATCAGCGTGAACGGCGGGATCGGCAGCGTGATCGTCCGCGCGTGCATCCCCGCGTCGATCGTCACGTCGACCTTGAAGTCCTCCATCGCGCTGTACAAGAACTCCTCGACGATCACCGGCAGCCGGTGGATCTCGTCGATGAACAGCACGTCCCCCTGACCCAGCTTCTGCAAAATGCCGACCAGGTCCGCCCCTTTGGTCATCGCCGGCCCGCTCGTCACGTGCACCTTCGCGCCCACCTCGTTCGCGATCACGTGCGCCAGCGTCGTCTTCCCCAGCCCCGGCGGCCCGTGCAACAACACGTGCTCCACCGGCTCCTTCCGCCCCATCGCGGCGTCCACCGCGATCTTGAGCCGCCTGATCAGCGTCGGCTGCCCGATGTAATTCGCGAACCGCTGCGGCCGAAGCGAGTAATTAAACCGGTTCTCGTCCTCCCCGGCCGACTGTGCGGAAATGATGCGCTCGCGAGCCATGACCGGATTGTGAACGAGTGGCGCTGACATTGAAAGTGGGGGTGAAAACCCGACACGCCCCTGTTCGCACGCAACCCCGTTTAGCCGCGACCCGCAGGGGGAGCCTCAGGCGACTTCGAAGGCGAGCGCGTCGACCACCAAACACCGCCCGCGGGCGAAGCGGAGTGCAAGGCCTTAAACAAAACGTCATCCGGCGAATCCTCAATCCCGTGCCGGAATTCACACAAAACATCGGCCCGGCAAACCCTCCGCATCGCCCGCGGGCGAATACCGAACTTACGCCGAACATCGTAGTGCGCACGCCGCCCCCTGTCACGCGAAAAGTTGAAGATTTTCGCGCGCAGTGCCGCGATCGTTTGATAGCTGCAACGCAGCGCGTTGCCGACGCGCCCGCGATCCCACGCCCCTGATCCCGCGCGGAGCACGAGCTACACGCTCCGCGGCTTCTTCTCGTAATGCGCCTGATACAACTGAATCACCAATTCCCCCGGTGCCTTGAAGTACGTCACCAGCCCGTACCCGTGATCCTCCACCGCCGCCGTAAACTCCACCCCACGCCCCTTCAATTCCGCCATGGTCGCGTGTACGTCGTCCGTAGAAAACGAGATCGCGTGCGTGTTCGCCGCCGTCGCGGGCGCGTCCCCCGCCTCCACCGGGTGCACCCCCATGTCCGCGGGCGGCATCTCAAAGATCAACCACCCGCCGCCGACGTCCGTGAACGGGAACCCCAGCACGTCCCGCAGGAACGCGCGGAGTTCGTCCGGCTTGGACGAGTAGAACATGGTGTGAAGGCCGGTGATGGGCATGACGAATCATACCGCGCTACTGCCGCTTAAACGGCGACCCGCGATCGCGTTTACACAGCCACATGACGACGCGCCTCCTCCTCGCCCTCCTCCTCCTCCCAACGATCGCCCGCGCCACCGACGCCAACTACAAGCCCGGCCCCGAAGCCGAACCCCAAGCCGACGTCCCCAAGGGCGCCCTCACCAAGCACCGCCTCGAGACCTCCCAAGTCTTCCCCGACACCTTCCGCGACTTCTGGGTCTACGTGCCCGCCGGCGCCAAGCCCGGCGCCGCCCTCCCCGTCATGGTCTTCTTCGACGGCCACTGGTACATCGACCCCAAGGCCGCCGTCCGCGTCCCGATCGTCCTCGACAACCTGATCGCCAAGCGCGACATCCCCGCGATCGCCGCCGTCTTCGTCAACCCGGGCGCGCACAAGGACAAGCAGCCGCCGGACGGCAAGTGGCGGGCCGACAACCGCTCGTTCGAGTACGACACGCTCCACGACCTCAACGCGCGCTTCGTCATCGACGAGCTCCTCCCCGCCGCCGAGAAGGCGAGCGGCGCGACCTTCTCAAAGGACCCCGACGCCCGCGCGATCTGCGGCATGTCGTCCGGCGGCATCGCCGCCTTCACCGTCGCCTGGGAACGCCCCGACGCCTTCCGCAAAGTCGTCTCCCACATCGGCTCGTTCACCGGCATCGCCTACCGCCCCGGCAAGGACGGCCAGCCCCTCCGCCCCGGCGGCGACCTCTACCCCACCCTGATCCGCAAGACCCCCGTCAAACCCCTCCGCATCTTCCTCCAGGACGGTTCGAACGACCTCGACAACGAGCACGGCCACTGGTTCCTCGCCAACCAGCAGATGCTCGCCGCCCTCCACTACGCCAACGCCAAGGCCGACAAGGAAAAGTCGACAGGACCGAGGTATGACGTTCATCACGTCTGGGGAGAGGGTCTCCACTCCCCCAAACACGGGGGGATGATCTTCCCAGACACCCTCCGATGGATTTGGCGCGACTACAAGACGAACTGACGATTCATCGGCATGCTCACTTTAGTGATGCACAGAGCACATCCCGACGATCCCTCCCGTCATTCTCGCGCCTTCGGTCGCCCCTCGTACCGCGGATACCCCACCGCCCCCCACAGGAACGCCCGCAGCTCGACCGCCCGCCGGATCCCCCGCTCCACCTCGATCCGCACGCGCGTGCCCGCGTACGCCGTCCAATCCGCGCACACCCCGTGCCGGCGCGACTGCGTCATCACGCACCGGTACGCGCGCCGGCATTGCAGTTCGTCCCGAACGCACCCGTCGAAGGAGTCCCGCCCGCGCGCTCGCGCCGCGACACCCCCAACGACTGCCTCCGCCACATCGAGGTACTCTACCCTTGACCGGGTGCCCCGCCGTTTCGTCATTAGTCATTCGACCTTCGTCATTGATTCGTCATTCGAACTTGGTCATTCGTCATTCGATTTTGGTCATTCGTCATTCGACCCGAGTCATTCGTCATTCGACGCTCCTAGCATCGTCCGAATGCCCCCCGCGACGCACACCTCCCCCCGCTTCCTCACCGACCCCGCCCTCCTCGCCGCCTGCCGCGCCGACTACTACCGCGGCTCCGGGCCCGGTGGCCAAAAACGCAACAAGACCTCCAACGCCGTCCGCCTCCACCACGACCCCACCGGCATCATGGTCACCGCCACCGAGGCCCGCTCGCTCGCCGAGAACAAGCTCCACGCCGTCCGCCGCATGCGCAACAAGATCGCCGCCGACGTCCGCGAACCGGTCAACCTCGCCCACTTCGAACCCCCCGACTGGTTCCTCACGATCCGCCACGACACGCGCATCGAGGCCAGCCACCGCCACGCCTACTACGCCGCCGCCGCCGGCCTGATCCTCGACCTCCTCCACGCCCTCGCCGGCAACCCCGCCGCCGTCGCCACCAACCTCGGGGTCTCCACCACCTCCGTCCTCAAGCTCCTCGAGTCCGACCCCCACTTCTGGGCCGCCGCCAACGCCATCCGAAAAGACTTCGCCCTCCCGCCCCTCACACCGCGCCGCTGAACGAGCGCGCAGTCATCCCGCCCGTCATTCGCCGTCATCCCGGGGTACTCCGAAGGACCTTGCCGCGGAGGTCAGAGCCCGCCCCCAAATGTCGAGCGACGAGCGACCGCGACTCCCCCAAGCTCCGAAGCCGAACTCCGCACGCCGCGCCCCCGCGCTACCCCCGCCTCACCCCAATCGGAAAGATTCTTCCCGCGCCGTCGTTTCTAATCGCAGGTCCGTGCGCGCCGCACGCGCCCCTGCGGTGACACCCCCAGTTACTGTAGATGACCGCGCGCCCATCCATCCCGTCCCCGACCGTGCCACGGCGTCTCACCACGGGCCGCCACACGGCGTCAGCCCGGTCCCGGCGACCTAAGCCGTCGGTACCGTTCCGGTACCGGTCGCGATCCGAAAAGTACCGATTCGTACCGAAAAGTACCGTTTTTCCACGCTTGCGATTCTCTTAACTGTCTGATCTGTAATGAGTTGTGAGGCCGGCACGGTCCGCATTTGCGATTCTCTCTAGTGCCCGGCCACACCGGCCTCGTCCGGAGGTCCCGGCCGGTCCCCGGTTTGCATCACACGCGGTGGCGTCACCAACTCATTCTCGTATCGACCTTTGCAACCGTGATCAGCCGCTCGGCCCTATAAACAAACCCCGACCTTCCACCGCCAGTCCGGCTCATCACCCTCCTACGATTGATCCGAAGCTTCTACTAAGCCAATCAACATGTTCAAGACTGCCTTCAAACTCCCCCTCCGCTTGTTCGGGATACCCCTGTATCTCGACATCTCCTTCCTGTTCGTCTTCCCCCTGATGGTCTGGATGTCCGCCAGTCAGTTTGCGTACGCCGCGCGGCTGGGCTTCCTTGCCGAACCGCTGTCGGGCGGGATGAGCCTGCTGCTCGGCCTGGTCACCGCCGTCGGCCTGTTCGCCTGCGTCGTCCTCCACGAGCTCGGCCACTCGCTCGCCGCGCGCCGCTACGGCGTCGAGGTCCGCCGGATCACCCTCTGGTTCTTAGGCGGCGTCGCCGAGTTCCGCGAGATGCCCAAGCAGCGTGGCGCAGAAGCCGTGGTCGCCATCGCCGGGCCGATCGTCAGCTTCGTCCTCGCCGCCGCGTTCTTCGGCCTCGCCCTCCTGCTCGGGTCGGCCTGGCCCGTCCCGCGCCTGGTCTGCGGGTTCCTCGCGACGATCAACTTCATGCTCGCCGTGTTCAACCTGATCCCCGCCATGCCCATGGACGGCGGCCGCATCCTCCGCTCGCTCCTCGCGCTCTGGACGACCCAGGTCCGCGCCACCGCCATCGCGGCCGGCGTCGCCAAGGTCATCGCCCTCGGCATGGTCGCCTACGGCCTGGGCATGATCTCCTTCGCCGGCGGCGACCTCCGCGTCGGCCTCGGCGTCGGGCCGGGCAACCTGTGGTTCATCCCGCTCGCCCTGTTCGTCTACGTCTCGGCCACCCGCGAGGCCAACTACGCCCGCGTCGCCGACGCCCTCGACGGCCTCCGCGTCCGCGACCTCATGACCCCCGACGTACACGCCGTCCCCGCCCACCTCCCCGTCGGCGCGCTCGCCCAGTACGTCGGCTTCCACAAGCACGGCGGGTTCCCCGTCGTCGACACCGCCGGCCAGCTCGTCGGCAGCGTCAGCCTCGACCGCCTCCAAACCTCCGACCCGCGGCTCCTCGTCGGCCAGATCATGACCCCCAACGCCGCGGCGATCTCTATCGCCCCCGACGCCACCGCCATCGACGCGGCCATGCAGATGTCCGCCCAGCCCGACACCGCCGGCCGCCTCGTCGTCACCACCCCCGCCGGCCAGCTCCTGGGCATCCTCACCCACGCCGACCTCGCCCGCGCCCTCCACCTCCGCAGCATCGGCATGCCCGTCCCCACCCGCGCCCCCGAAGTCGCCGCGCCCTCCGCCCAACACCCGCTCCAGCCCCAGCCGGTCACCGTCGTCCGCGCCCCGCAATCATTCCACCCCTGGTCCTTCCCCGCCACCGACCCCGCCGGCTTCCGCACCGCCCCGCAGCGCCCGATCCGTACCGTCCCCTGGTACGCCGGGCAGTAGGGGGTCTCCGAACATCGAGACGCCCCACGCGACCGGCCAGCCCCCGCGCCGCACGGCTATGATCAGCGACCGGCAATGGACAATTGACCATGGACAATTGACCCGCCCCCCATGCTCCTCGGCATCCTCAGCGACACCCACGACCGCTACGCCATCACCGGCCGGGCCGTGCGCGCGCTGCTGGCCCGAAAGGCCGAGTTCTTCATCCACTGCGGCGACGTAACCACCCCGCGCCTCCTCGACCCCCTCGCCGGCCTCCGCGCCGCCTTCGTCTTCGGCAACTGCGACTGGGACCGCCAGGCCCTCGCGAGCTACGCCGAGTCGGTCGGCGTCGCCTGCCACGCGACCTTCGCCGACCTCGAGCTGGGCGGCAAATCGATCGCCGTCACCCACGGCGACGACCACGGCAAGCTCGAAGACGCGATCGAGTCCGGCCGCTACGACTACGTCTTCCACGGCCACACCCACGTCCGCCGCGACCAGCGCGCCGGCCGCACCCGCGTCATCAACCCCGGCGCCCTCCACCGCGCCACCACCAAGACCGTCGCCCTCCTCGACACCGACACCGACGCGCTCGAATTCCTGACGATCGAACCGACCTCCGAGTGACGAAATGAGAGGGATGGAATCGCGCGCGGCGTCCGGCCTGTCATCCCGAGGTACTCCGAGGGATCTGGCCCCGAAGGTAAGGGCCCGTGCTCCGTCGGCAACTCGCGTTCGGGCACGGATCTCCGACCGCTGACGTCCTCGAGCAACTGACAGCCGACCCTATGCCCGCACGGGAACAAATCCCAGCCCTACTGCGTTGACCACCCCGATGCTACAATCGATCCCGACCATGGCCGACGTGCCGTACACTCCGATCGCGTTCGCCGTCCGCCCCTACTGCGCGGGCGACGCGGCCGCGTGCAAGGCGCTCTACGTCGACGGCCTGATCGCCCCCAAGCTCGCCGACAACGACACGGGCCTCGACATCGAGGACATCGCCACCGCCTACGTCCCCGACGACGGCGGGCAGTTCTTCGTCGCCGTCAACGCCGCCGGCGAGATCGTCGGCATGATCGGCGTCCAGCCCGCCGAGCCCGGCGTCGGCGAGATCCGCCGACTCCGCGTCCGCCCCGACCACCGCCGCCGCGGCATCGGCCACAAGCTCGTCGAGACCGCCGTCGGCTATTGCCGCGACCGCGGGTACGTCAAGGTCATGTTCGACACTTACCTCGACCGCGAGCCCGCCCTCAACTTGTTCAACAAGTTTCACTTCCACCACACCAAGACCCGCAAGGTCGGCGAGAAGGAGCTGCTGATCTTCTACCTCGACCTCTACCAACGCGACGGGGTGGATCAGCAGTGACCCGCCAAGGGTGCCGCGCGTAACGATTAACGATGAACGCGTAAGGGGGGATTAAGCATTAATCGTTACTCGTTACGCCCGTGACGGCTCGGAAACTTGCAATCAAACGCCCCCGGGTTATTCCCGTGCACATGCTGTCGATCCTGAACCGGTCCGTCGACGACCTCGCCGCGCTCCTCCCCCAACTCCGCGCCCTCGAGCCCGAGCTCTCGCGCCTCGGCCAAGCCATGCTCGACTGCTGGTCGAAGCGCGGCAAGGTCCTCATCGGCGGCAACGGCGGGAGCGCCGCCGACGCGATCCACTTCGCCGAGGAACTCGTCGTCCGCTTCCAGAAGAACCGCCGCGGCCTCGCCGCCATCGCCCTGTGCGACCCCGCCGTCGTCACCTGCGCCGCCAACGACTTCGGCTACGACACCGTCTTCACCCGCCAGGTCGAAGCCCTCGGCAACCCCGGCGACGTGTTCGTCGCCATGACCACCAGCGGCAACAGCACGAACTTAGTGAAAGCCCTCAAGTCCGCCCGCGACGCCGGCCTCCTCACCGTCGGCTTCCTCGGCCGCGACGGCGGGGCCGCCCGCGAGTTCTGCGACGTCCCCCTCATTATCCCCCACGCGTCGACCGCGCGAATCCAGGAGGCCCACAAGCTCCTCTACCACTGCCTGTGCGAATGGATCGAGGCCCGCGTGGATTGATGGCCCATGCCCAAATGGGCAATGGGCAATGGGCAATGGGCAATCGGCAATCGGCAATTCTCCTACCTCAACCGCATGTCCCGGTGCTCCTCCCTCATCGTGTCGGCCGACCACTTGTAGAACATCCGCGCGATCTCGTTCCCCGTCAGCTTCAGCGCCTCCCGCTTGATCGTCGACGAATTCGCGTCCGTCGTCGCCCGGGTCGGCTGGGTCTCGTACTCGAACGGCTCCCCGCCCTCCGCGTCGGGCCACAGCGTCTGGGCCGTCTGCGCGTCGATCACCTTCACCTTGGCCGACAGCCGCAGCTTGTACACGTCGCTCCCCGGGTCGCTGTGCAAATCGCAGTGGGTGAGGTCGACGTAGATCACCTGCCGGGCCCCGACGCGCCGCCCGATCTCGGAGATCGACAGCTTCGAGAACCCCCGGCCCTCGCGGTCGCGCAAGTCGTGCACCCGCGCCAGGTCGACCATCGGCGCGACCTTGTTCTTCTCCAGGTCCGCGTGCAGCGCCTGGAGCAGTTCCTCGGCCTCCGGCACCGACGCGCCCGGCGACTGCCCCGCCTCGACCAGCACGACGACCGGCTGGTCCTTCGGCGGCGTGTACCGCGCCGGCACGGTCGGCGGGAAAAACTTGTACGCCAGCACCCCAGGCAGCGCGCACCCGAACACCGCCGCGAACAACGCGAGTCCGATCAGACCCGCGACCGCGGGACGACACGAGCGACGGGGGGTAGTCATGGGAGGCATGCTCAAAAGAAGGTCACTCGCGCGCCGGCGCACGCGAGGTCACGAGGAAAGCCCACGGAACTCGTTCCGTGGGTTCGTCAGAACGCGCGCGCGCCGCGCGCCCCGGTCACCCCTCGTCCGGGCTGACCGCGAAGAACCGGACGGCGACCTGCTTGGTCAGCTCGTTGACCAGTCCGCCGTAGACGTACTCGATGTTGATGCTCTGCGAGATCGGCACGCCCTCGGGGGCCTTCTCGGGGAACAGGGCTTCGACCCCGACCTCGTTGTACCCCTCGCGGGCCTTGGCGCCGCCGGTCACCTCGGCGACCTTGACGATCACCTCGGCCCGGCCCTTGAGCAGGGCGTCCGAGTGGGCGTCGCGGGTCGTGAACTTCGACAGCTCGACGTACACGACGCGCGTCGCGCCGGTCGCGGTGGCGATCAGCGGGGCGACCTCGTTGACCGACCGCCCCTCGTACTCGGGGTGGTCGCGCTGCCACTTGAGCACCCGCGCCGCGTCGATCACGTACGTCCCCTTGAGGTCCTCGGCCGTCGCGGTCGCCGCCCGCAGTTTCCGCGCGATCTCCCGCGTCAGCTCGGACCGCAGCGTGTTGTACTCGAACCCGGTCGCCCGGTCCACCCACACGACGACGGCGACCTGCTGCCCGGCGAGCCCGGCGTACCGGGCCTTGACCGGGGCCTGGGGCAGCTTGGCCGCGACCACGCCCAGGACGGCGCAGCCGAACAGGCCGAACGACAGCAGGGCGATCAGCGCGGTCGCCGGCGCCTTCCAGGAACGGTGCGGTCGGGTCATGGTGCGGTCTCCGGGGTGTGAGTCGAAGGTGTGATTGCCTTGATAGCCGAGGGCTGCAGCCCGCGGTCGCGCCCGGCCTCAGGAAATTCCGAACCGGCCGCGCGTCGCCTTGCGGGCGCGCCGTCCCGTGCGGTAGGGACTAGGGCGGCCAGTGGTCGCGGCCGGAGAGGTGGAGGAACGTCTTCCACGCCCACGCCCCGACCGCGACGGCGAGCAGGGCGATCAGGATACCGCGCCCGGGCAGCCGGCCCAACAACCGGTAGACGGGCCGGCCCGTGACCGCGACGTACCCGCCGACCCACACGGTCGCGGCGAACGCGACCGCGATGACGAACCCCATCGGCTGGAGGTAGGCGCTGGCGGCGACGTTGCCGTGGGCGAAGTGCGAGACGGAGGTCGTGAACCCGCACGCCGGGCAGGGCAGGTTGGTGCGCTCGAGAAACGCGCACGGCGGCATGCCGAGCTGTTCGTGGGTGCCGGTGCCGCCCGCGGCGGGCGTGAGCCGGGCGCCGATGACCAGGAACGTCAGGCAGGTGAGCGAGACGACGGCGGCGAGCCCACGGGCGAGCCACCCCGGCGCGGGCGGCAACGACTCGCGACTGAAGATGAGTGGGACGGCCTGCTCCACGGTGTGACGGGCGGCAATGTACCCACGCCCGCCGGTTGGCGGCAAATTTGGACTCGAAAACGCACCGCCCCATTGGGACGCACCTCACGGAAGTGGACCGGAGTTTGTATCGCGGTGCCCGGGCGGTCACCGTTTCGATGTAAAGTGCGCGTCGATTGGGCAACCCAAAGACGAACCCACAATCGCTTACGCACAAATGTAACATTTGGGTTAGCCGGGCAGTTGACAACGGATATCCGGGACCTATACCTTGGGCGTGGTCCCTGCCGGTCGGTGAATTCTTGGCGGCAGGCCAATCCCTTCGATTTGTACGCGAGCGGCGGGCGTTTGGTCGTCGGCCGGTGTGGCGGCAACTGCGTGTCCGCAGCAGGTTTACGAGCTAAGCAGGGAGCGGGTGGCGCGACGCCGGGAGTGCCCCGGAGTCGACTGCCCGGAGTCCGCTTCGCGCAACACTTCGCACGCCGGGCAGGCGCATCACGAGTCGGAGCGGTGCACTTCTAAACGCGGTGCGCAGGTGTTAGGCAAGTCGGGGGTGATTCGCGGGTGAGCGGATCGGCGGCTCCTAAGGGCCGCGGGTTTCGCGGTGCGGTTCGTTTTCGGTCGTTTGAGTCTTGAAGGGCAGCAGCGGCAGCGAAGAGAGAGCGGAATCTATGCGCGTGTTTATGCTCGGGTGGGAGTTTCCCCCGTTCATCAGTGGTGGCCTGGGGACGGCGTGCTACGGGCTGACCAAGGCCATGAGCGGCCTGGGGACGGAGATCCTGTTCGTGCTCCCGCGCCCGGTGAGCAGCCCATTCTCGACGCACGTGAAACTGCTGAGCCCGCGCCCCGGCAGCCCGCTGGCGAGCCCGGCGACCGAGTTCCGGCTCGACGAGTTCGAGCACGTCAGCTTCCGCGCGATCCCGTCGCGCATGAACGACCCGTACGAGCGCCCGGAGGCCGAGATGGCCGCCGAGCGCGCCCGGCGCATTAAGGGCATGACCGCCGAGACGGCCGCCGCGGGCGGGGTGGCGACGGCGGACCTGGCGACCACTAAAACCCCCGGCGTCGTCGGCGAGGGCAAGGGCGACCACTACGGCGGCGACATGTTCGGGGAGATCTCGCGGTACGCCACGCTGGCGACCGAGGTCGCGCGGGGCGAGCAGTTCGACGTCGTCCACGCGCACGACTGGATGACGTTCCCCGCCGGCATGGCCGTCAGCGCCGCCAAGGGCGTGCCGCTGGTCGTGCACGTGCACTCGACCGAGTTCGACCGCAGCGGCGTGAACGTCGACACGCGGATCTACGACATCGAGCGGCGCGGCATGCACGCGGCGATGAAGGTGATCGCCGTCAGCATCCTGACCAAGAACATCTGCGTGCACCAGTACGGCGTGGACCCGTCGAAGGTCGAGGTGGTCTACAACGCGGTCGAGGTGAACGGCAACGGCGACTTCGACGAGGAGAAGTACAAGATCCACTCCGACGAGAAGATCGTGCTGTTCCTCGGCCGGATCACGATGCAGAAGGGGCCCGAGTACTTTCTGGCCGCGGCCAAGAAGGTGCTCGAGGTGATGGACAACGTGAAGTTCGTGATGGCCGGCAGCGGCGACATGATCAGGCGGGTGATCGAGATGGCCGCGGCGATGGGGATCGGGCACAAGGTGCTGTTCACCGGGTTCCTGCGGGGCACGGACGTCGAGCGCGTGTTCAAGATGGCGGACCTGTACGTGATGCCGTCGGTCTCCGAGCCGTTCGGCATCGCCCCGCTCGAGGCGATGAGCCACGACGTGCCGGTGATCGTCTCCAAGCAGTCCGGCGTCAGCGAGGTCCTGAACCACGCGTTGAAGGTCGACTTCTGGGACATCAACGAGATGGCGAACAAGATCGTCGCCGTCCTGCGCCACCCCCCGCTGGCCAGCACGCTCCGCCAGCACGGCAGCTTCGACGTCCGCAAGCGCACGTGGACCGACGCGGCCCGGGAGTGCGTGGACGTGTACGGGCAGGCGGTGGGGCGGTAGGGGAGGGGGATTGCCCATTGCCCATTGCCCATTGCCCATGGCCCATGGCCCATGGCCCATGGCGCGCCGCCCACCGTCATCCTGAGCGCAGCGAAGGATCTTGCCTCGGACGTCGGAAACGCCTGGACCGCGGTCGCCGCGTCCCACCTGTCATTCCTAGGTACTCCGAGGAATCTGGCCGGTCCGTCGCGGCCCGCCAGACGTTGGCGATCGGCGTCCGACCGTGCCCACGCCCCCGCGGCGTCCGACGCCGAAGGTTCATGAGATAGGACGCCCCGCGCAACACGGGCGGCCGCCCCCGCCGCACCCCCCTTGGCGGGAGGGCGGGCCGGCGGTTCGGGCGGGCCGCCCCGGCGTGCGTCGGCGTCGTTCCGGTGGACGATGGACGGGCATTGCGCGGAATGACACCCGAGCCTTTACGCTTTCCGTCGCGACGTCAGGCGGGGGGATAAATCGTGAAGCCCTCGAACACGCCGTCCCACCATTCGCCGCCGGCCGCGAACGCCTCGATCGTCAGGCTGTCGCCCTCAAAGAACGCGACCAAACCCAGGTCGCCTACCAATCCCGGAATCGAGACGTAGGCGGGGATGTTCAGGGCCCGGCGCTCCGCCTTCGGACGCCCGCGCACGAGGAAGTTCGAGAAGCTGCCGACGCCGGTGAACTCGCGGCTCACCACGTGCAGGTCCGCCGCGGCCAACCGGAGGTCGGGGTACGCCGCGTTCAGGCGGTCGAGGATCGCGACCTCGAATTCGTTCGGATGAAGCTGGCCGGGCCGCATAGGTGTTGGGAAGGCCAAGGTGGTCGGGGGTCAATCACCCATCCTAACGCCGTCCACCGCCTCGGCCTACGCCGCCGCCCGTCGCCCCTCCTTATCGCGACGCCCCCCTTGAGACGA
>DASPKW010000393.1:0-5538 GCA_035627895.1 Tepidisphaeraceae bacterium
TCGCCCTCGACCTCACCACTCCACTCCCCAACTCCTCATCTCCCCACCCCCCCACCTCCGCGCGCCTCACGCTCCAAGGCCCCGGCGGCCTCAACCCCAAATCCGCCGCGCCCGGCAACGCCTCCTACTACTACTCCCTCACCCGCCTCCCCACGACCGGCGCGATCACGCTCGACGCCACCAAACACAACGTCACCGGCCTCTCTTGGATGGACCGCGAGTTCTCCACCTCCTCCCTCGCCCCCCACCAGGTCGGCTGGGACTGGATCGCCCTCCACCTCCGCTCCGGCCACGACCTGATGCTCTACCGTATCCGCAACCAGGCGAACCAAACCGACTACCTCTCCGGCACCCTCGTCTCGCCCGCCGGCGTACCCACCTACCTCACCACCGCCGACATCGCGCTCGCGCCGACGGCCACGTGGACCAGCCCCGCGACGAAGGCCACGTATCCGTCGGCATGGTCGATTGCCGTCCGCGGCCTGCCAAAGTTCACGATCCGCACGCTGATTCCCGACCAGGAACTCCAAACGCCCAACAGCACCGACGTCACCTATTACGAAGGCGCGGTGTCCGCGAAGGGCGACGACGGCGCGGACCTGGGCGAGGGGTATCTCGAAATGACGGGATACACGAAGCCAATCACGCGCTGACACCCCCGTTTAGCCGCGACCCGGAGGGGGAGCTTTAAGCGACCCCGCAGGCGAGCGCGTCGAGCGTCAAAGTCGCGACCGGAAACACGACGGGCGCGGGCGCACGTTCGCACCCGCGCCCGTTATTCGTTCCAACGTGACTACGCGCACCGCGCCACCGCGCCACCGCGCTCGCCTGCGGACTCGCTTGGAGCTCGTCCTCCGGGTCGCGGCTAAACGGGGTACTCCCGATCGCTCACTTCACGCTGATCGTGTACGGCGACACCAGCAACACCGGCCGCCGGTCCATCATCTGCACCAGCCGGATCTGCTGCTGAAGCTTCGCCCGCACCGGCGCCGGCAGCAGCGCCAACGGCGAGTCCGAGCCGATCTTGATCGTCGGCCGGATCGGCAGCCCCGCCTCCGTCGTCGCCGGGTCGACGTTCCCCGTCAGCAAGTCGATCAGCGACTTGCTCCCCGGGACGAACTTGATCTCGTACTTGCCCTCCTCCAGGTCGACCTCGCCGGCCGCGTGCTTGATCGCCGCCGTCAGCCCGCCGATCTCGTCGACCAGGCCCAGTTCCTTCGCCTCCTTCGCCAGGAAGATCCGCCCGCGGGCGGCCTTGTCGATGTCCTTAATCTTCTTCCCGCGGTTGGTCATGATCCGGTCGGTGAACTGCTCGTACGTCGCCTTCATCCAATTCGTGACCATCCGCTTTTGGCGGTCGTTCCACTCCTTGTCCATCGACCACATGTCGGCGTTCTTGCCCCGGGTGATCGTCTCGGTCGTGATGCCGAGCTTCTCGAACAACCCGTGCAGCACGAACTTCCCGCCCACCACGCCGATCGACCCGACGATCGCCGACGGGTCCGCGAAGATGTGGTCGCCCGCCGACGCGAGGTAGTACCCGCCCGACGCGGCCATCGAACCCACCGACACGATCACCGGCTTCTGCTGGGCGGCCGCGTTGGCCGCCTGCCACATCACTTCCGACGCCGCCGCCGACCCGCCCGGCGAGTCGATCCGCAGCACGATCGCCTTCACGTTATCGTCCCGCAGCGCCAGCCGGAACGCCTGGCGGATGTTCTCCCCGCCGATGCTGCTGCTCGGCCCGAGGATGCCGTCCTCCGTCTCCCCGTCGACGATCTCGCCCTCGGCGTGGATCAGCGCGACCTTCGGCTTGTCGTCGTCCGCCGACTTCTTCTTGTTCCCGAGTTGCATCAGCGCTGCCATCGGGTTGGAGAAGTCGAACTTCTCCACCTTCGGCACCGCGTAGTTGTCGACCAGGTTGATCTCCTCGGCACCCAATTCCTTCTGCAGGAATTCGCGCAGCTCTTCCTGGGCGATCAGGTGGTCGACCAGCCCCTTGTCCTTCGCGGCCTTGGCCGACACGAACACGTCGTCGATGATCTGCTTCACCACCGTCGGCTTGATGTTCCGGCTCTGGGCGATCCGGTCGACGACCAGGTTGTAGATCCCGTCCGCCAGCCGGTCCAGTTCGCCGCGCGACTCGGGCGACAGTTCCACCCGCGTGTACTGCTCGTCGGCCCCCTTGAACTCGCCGATCTGGATCATCTCGGCCTTGACCCCGAGCTTGTCGAACAGGCCCTTGAAGAACATCGGCTCGATCGCCACGCCCTGGAACATCAGGTCGCCGCCCGACAGCAGGCAGATGTCTGTCGCGCCGCTCGCGGCCAAATACGTCGGCGTCGTAAACGAGTCGGCGTACACGTAGGTCTTCTTTCCCGCCTTGCGCAGCTCGTCGAGCGCGCCCTTGATCTCCAGCGCCTGCGCGGTGTTCAGTTCGGTCTGTGCGCTGAGCGTCAGCAGCACCCCGCGGAGGCCCTTGTCGTCCCGCGCCTTGTGCAGCCGGTCGAGCAGACCGGGGATCGTCAGCAGGTGCGAGTCGCCGAACAGCGTGAACTCCGGGCTCTTCTCGACGATCGGGAGCGACAGGCTGATGTGCGCGACCTTCGGCTGCTTGTCCAGCGCGGCCTGCTTCTCCTTGATCCGCTTCATCAGCTCGGCGGGCGTCGGAAACGCCTCGTCACCCGTCGCCGCGGGCGTGGCGGGCTTGGCCGGGTCCGGCTTGGGGACGATCGGCGGAACGGGCTTGGGCTTGTCCGGGGCCTTCTCCGGCTTGTTCGGCACCGGCACCGGCTTCTCCGGCGCCCCCTTCTCAGGCGCAGGCTTGGGTGGCGCATCCAACTTGGTAACAACCTGGGCGACCGGCGCCGTCGTCGCCGCCGGCTTCGCCTTCTTGTGATCGACCTCCGCCGCGACGACGGCCACGGTCAGGCACGACACGAGCAAGGCCGGAAAAAAGCGGATCATGCAAACTCCAGATGGGCAGGGAAATAGACGTCGACAGGAGGACATACGGGCAAGGCGGGGATCGGGTTGATCTTAGATCGCGGAAACGTCCTTCTCAAACGAATTCGGCGGGACTGGCGGCGGAGATCACCCGACGCGCCCGTCCGTTGGAACCCGTTGGCGGGCGAAAAGTTGCACCACGGCTCCATCCTCCATCTTCCATCCTCCACCCTCGACCCGAGTGCGACCTTGCGCCAAGCCGGGCTGATCTTTGACGCGATTTCCGCCTCCCCCTATCATGCCCCCCAAGTCGTCGCGCGGACGGGTTTTATGCATCGGAATCGCTGATCAGGCGTGCGGCGCGAAGGGGTCTCACCGGGCTCGGGAAGGAGTCTTTGGGTGCGCAAAGGCATGCTTCGAATTCTGGCGGCGGCCGTGAGCGGCGTCGCGATCAATTGCCCGTCGGCGTGGGCCCAACTCCCCGGCGGCGCGGCGGACACCACCCCGGCGGTGCAGCAGCGCCCGCCGGTGGCGCCCGCGATCGAATCCGCGTCCGACAACCTCGTCGCCCGCGCTAAGCGCGCCACGACCTGGGTCGACGCCACCAATCCCGCCACCAACGTCGTCCAGCTCGAGGGCGGCGTGAGGCTCGAGCTCGACCGCACCACCCTGTCGGCCGACCAGGTCGTCGTCTGGCTCACGCCCGTCAAGGGTGCCGTCCTCGAAGACACCGAAGCGACGATCGCCCTCATCGGCAACGCCACCCTCGAACAACCCGGCCAACTCGCCCGCTCCGGCGACCGCCTCCTCGTCACCGCGACCGTCCGCGGCATGATCCGCGTCACCGCAGACGAGCGCAAGGTCGGGAATCTCGAAGCCGGCGACCTGTACAAGCTCGCCGCCGCCATGCGCCCTAGGCCCGCGGACGCCACCGGGCCCGAGATCGACAGCTGGCTCTTCCAACCCCCGACCGCCCCGGCCGCGTCGCAGCCGACCACCCGGCCCGCCGCCGCCAAGCAGCCCGTCGCCTTCAGCGCCGACAAGGTCATCACCGAGAAGGCCGCCGACGGCAACATCGCCGTCGTCATCACCGGCAACGTCAAGCTCTTCCAGAAGCGGGGCGAGGCCATCGTCGAGCTCCAGGCCGACCGCGCCGTCCTGTTCACCCCCATCAAGGACCTGCGCGAGCTCCAGGCCGCCGGCGCACAGTTCACCCGGATCGAAGAGGCCGTGTCCGCCGCGTACCTGGAAGGCGACGTCCGCATCGCCCACACCCCCGCCGGCCGCCGCGTCTTCGACCAGCGGCTGACCGCCGAGCGCGCGTACTACGACTTCGAAACCGACCGGGCCGTGCTGACCGACGCCGTCCTCCACACGATCGAGCCGCAGCGCGGCATCCCCGTCGTCATGCGCGCCGCCGTCGTCCGCCAACTCTCCACCGGCGAGTACCGCGGCGAAAAGGTCAAGCTCACCCAAAGCTCCTTCTTCACGCCCAGCTACCACATCGGGCTCAAATCCGCCTACGTCCGACAGATCCCCGAGGAAGACCAGCGGTACGGCGCGACCACGCTCTTCCGCGGCAAGGACGTCACCTTCAACGCCAACGGCGTCCCGATCTTCTGGCTCCCCGGCATGTCCGGGTCGTTCAGCGAGCGCGGCGGCGCCCTGCGCGACATCGGCTTCCGCGGCGGCAACCAGTGGGGCTTCGGGCCCCAGACCACGTGGGGCCTGTTCGAAACCTTCGGCAAGCTCCCGCCCAAGGACCTCGACGCGATCTACAAGCTGGACTACTTCTCCAAGCGCGGCCCCGCCGGCGGCCTCGACGCCAAGTGGGAGGGCGGCTTCGTCACCGAGCAGACGCGCCAGCCGTGGTCGTTCGCCGGCAAGCTCGAGACGTACGCCGTCTACGACCACGGCGAGGACATCCTCGGCCGCCGCCGCAGCGACGTCGAGCCGGAAGAGGAGTTCCGCTACCGCCTGAACTTCGAGCACCAGCACTTCTTCCCCGACGACTGGCAAGTGCAGGTCACGGGCGCGCTGATCTCGGACCCCACCTTCCAGGAGCAGTGGTTCCGCAACGAGTTCGCCGGCCAGCGCCCGCTCGACACCGCGCTGTACATCAAGCGCGCCCGCGACACCGAGGCATTCACCTTCCTCGCGTCGATCCAGCCCAACGACTTCGTCACCTCGTCCGACCTCTACCAGGAGCAGGCCGAGGTCGAGCGCGTCCCCGAGCTCGCGTACCACCGGATCGGCGACCACCTGTTCGGCGGCGAGGACGCCGGCAGCGGCCTGACCTTCTTCAGCAGCAACACCGTCGGCGGCCTCCGCTTCAAAAATAGCGACGCCCCGTTCTTCGTCGGCGAGGGCGAAAAGGGTGGCCTCGGCTTCCGCGCCGCCGACTCGCCCGGCCTGCCCTCCTACGGGCAGACCGGCACGCCCGAAGACATCACCTGGCGCGGCGACTTCCGGCAGGAAATCGACTGGCCCTTCTCCATGGGCCAGTTCCGCTTCGTCCCCTACGTCGTCGGCCGGTACACCGCCTACTCCAGCTCCCCCGTCGACGGGTCGGACGACCGCCTCCTCGCCGCC
>DASPKW010000394.1:0-3143 GCA_035627895.1 Tepidisphaeraceae bacterium
TCCCCGATCGCGCTCGCCGTCGCGTGCGTCTCGATGTTCGAGATGCTCAGGTGCCACCGCGTGATCCCGAGCCGCGCCGCGATCACCGCGCACTCCCCCGTCAGGCGCACGTGCGGCTGGCCCGCCGGCGTCTTCACCACCTCGATGTCCGTCCACGCGATCCCCCCGCGCCACCCCGTCCCCAGCACCTTCAGCACCGCCTCCTTCGCCGCGAACCGACCCGCGTAGTGCTCGAACTTCCGCTTCTTCCCCGCCTCGCAGTACGCCCGCTCGGCCGGCGTGAACACCCGCTCGAGGAAGTGCTCCCCGTGCTCCTCGATTGACCGCTTCAGCCGGGCCGTCTCAACGATGTCAATGCCGTGCGCGACGATCATGGTGTGGGCAACCGCTCTGCCGGCCGATCGCTGATGGGTTGAGGCTAACGATTAACGATTAATGCCTAAGCGGGGAAGGCACGCCTTAAGCATTAATCGTTACTCGTTACTCGTTACTCGTTACTCGTTACTCGTTACGCCCCCGCCCGCGCGTTCCTCCTCCGGGACTCAATGATGCCTGATCTCCACCCGCTCCCACTCCGGCTTGTACGGCGGGGCCTCCCACGGGGTGTACTCGTCGTCCTTCGGGGCGTCCGGCGGGTCCGTCTTCTTCTTCGCCGTTTTCGGCTTGTCCGCCGGGTCCGCCGCCTCCAGGATCTGCTTCACGAACCGCCCGTCGACCTTGTGCGGCACCGAGATCCGCAGCAAGTGGCACGCCGTCGCGAACGTGTCCTCGGTGTTAACGACCAGGTCCGCGTGCCGCGTCAGGTCGAAGTCCCGCTTGATGCCCGGGCCTGCCGCGATCCACGGGATGTGCCGGCTCCGCGGGTCGTTCGGCCCGTGCCCCTTCCCCTGCCCGCCGTGGTCCGCCGAGACGATCACCAGCATTTCGTCCAGCACGCCCATCTCGCGGTACGTCGACAGCACCATGCCCACGGCCGCGTCGGCCCGCTCGATCGCCGCAATCTGCTGCGGCGTCCCCCACCCGATCGCGTGCCCCGTCTCGTCCGTCTGCCCCAGGTGCACGAACATCAGGTCCGGGTTGTGCCGCCTGAGGATCCCGCACGCCGCGTCCGCCGTGTCCAGGTCCGGCCCGACCTTCCGGCTCGCCGTCTCCCAGAACACGTCGACGAACTGCACGCTCCCCGGCCGACACAGCTCGTGGAACTTGGTCTTGCCCGAGACCAGCGCCGTCGTGTACCCCGCCTTGTGCGCCAGCTCGAAGATCGTCGGCACGTCCGGGAAAATGTTGGCGATGTAGTGGTTCCAGACGATCCGGTGATTCTCCGGCGTCACGCCGCTCAGCATCGACGTGTGGCTCGGCAGCGTGATCGACATCTCCGTCGTCCGCGCCCACATCGAGTAGCTCCCGCGCCCCATCAGCCCGCGCAAATTCGGCGTCCGCGCCCGCAGCAGCAGGTCCGGCCGCAGCCCGTCGATGCTCACGATCAGTGCCCGCTTGACGTACGGGCTCCGCGGCGGCGCGACCGTCCGCAGCAACTCGTCGTCCTCCCCCTTCGACGCCACCGCCCCCGCCTGCGGCGCCGCCGAGAACAGGCGCACGACCATCGCCCCGGCAAACACCGCCGCGAGCAACCGAAAAATAAGCCGGCGATTCGAGCGCGGTTCGGCGGACATAAGCAGGGCCGGGTTGGGTGCCAGTCAGAGAATCGAAAACGTCGGGCGAGATGGTACCGCGCGAGCGTACCCGTGACCAAACGCCTCCCCGAATTTCATCCTTGCGAGCCGCCGGCGATTGCCGTCGGTGGCGCGGATCACCGGATTCGTTCGCGGCAGGTCATCCCAGTTCCGGGATTCCGACCTCCCGCAGATACGCGTACGTCGGGTCGTAGAACGTCCCGTCGCGCGTCGGGTCGTCCGGATCGCCCTCCGGCACCACGATCACCATCCCCTGCCGCGCGCGCGTGAGCAGCACGCGGTACGCGTTTTTCAGATACGCCTGTCGCTCCGCCTTGCGGATGCGGTTCCACTTGTCGCCGACGAACGACCAGTGCTCCCAGCCCTCCGGTGTGTGGCGGAAATCGCCGTCCCACGTGACGCACGCCCAATCGAGTTCGAGCCCCTGCACTTGAAACTCGGTGGCCACGTCTTCGAGGTAATACGACGAGCGAACGTCCGCCTTGTCCTTCAGGAACCAGTGCACCGGGTCGACGTCCACGCGCACGTCAATCGCGTGCGGCTTGAGCCGCTGCGCCTCCGACGAGACGACGATGCCGTACCGCTCCGACCCGCGCGCCCGCTCGCGCAGCCACCGTTTGGCCGACGGCAAGCTCCGCGTGACCGCGATCGGGTACCGGCCGCCCATCTCCCCCAATGTGTCCCGGGCCGCACCGGGCTGGCGGTCGAGCAGTTGCTTGACCAGTAGCGACACGCGCTCGGCCCGGAACGACCGCATCGACACGCCCAGGTGAAGTTCGTCCCGCCACCGAACGTCCGGGAGCGTCGCGAGCCGTCCCAACGCATCGCCGGCCGCGTACTCGCTGTCGGTCAGGCGCGACGAAATGTGCACGTGCCAGTGCGGGAACGACCGCCGCAGCGAATCGACCCACTCGCCGATCCCCGCCTCGCCCGTGTTGATCTCCTGCCCGCCGCCCACGAGGCAGACGACCACCGCCCAGTCGCGGTGCCGGTCCAGGCACGAGATCAGGAACTCGGGCTCGGACTGGACGAAGTCCGGCCGACCCTTCTTTCGGCGCATGAAGTCGGCGGTCTTCTCGACGTTCCACGCCCGCTGCGCCTCGTCGAAGAGCGCGACGTGCTCGACCGGCGGGCGGCCCGCGTCGATCAGGCACTCGTCGCGGAAGTGGTGGACGTTCTGGATGAACGTCTTCACCTCGCTCATCGCCTCCCCCTTCTTGACCCGCTCGCCGCGCTCCCTGCCGCGGCGCACCTTGTCGCACGCCAGCGCCTCGCGCAGCACCGCGACGAGCGGCCCGTTGCCCGAGAGGAACACGCTGTACAAGTCGTCTTCCTTGCGGACGTGCTGCGTCGCGATGTTCAACCCGACCAGCGTCTTCCCCGCCCCCGGCACGCCGGTGACGAAGCAGATCGCCTTCTCGCGCCGCTCGCGGGCTTCACTGATGATCC
>DASPKW010000395.1:0-4465 GCA_035627895.1 Tepidisphaeraceae bacterium
GCAGGGGAGCAGGGGAGCAGGGGAGCAGGGGTGCGATTAGGGGCGCTGGTTCTTCGCGGACATGTCTTGAGTGTTTTTGGATTCACCCTCGCTGATTGCGGCGAGAAGGGCTTCGCGGTTTTGTTCCCAGGCGGCGTCTGCGGAGGCGCGGCTGGGGAGCTCGAGGGTGATCGTGGGGATTTGTTTGTCGACACCGGCCCAGGAGCCGAGGCTGCCGGGGGTGGGGTAGCCGATGCTGGCTTTGACGGGGAAGGCGTTGAGGCGGGCCATCGTCTGGGCGAGGAGTTGCGCGGGGCCGTCGTAGTTGTTGCAGGGGGCGGCCATCGAGTGGATGGAGATGACGCGGGCGGGGCGGACGGTCTCGAAGGCTTTCAATAGGGCGAGGGTTTCGGGCTCGGAGGAGGGGCGGTGGCCGCCGAACATGGCGCCTTTGCGGGTCTTGGCCCAGTTGGCGGCGGGGAGGTTTCGGTTGAGGTCGACGAGGTTCGTGTTAGTGCGGAGCTTGCGGGCGAGGCCGTCGGGGTTGGCGCAGGGGAGGATGGCGACGCGGCGGCGGCCGAGGAGGGCGGGTTGCGCGGTCAGCAGTTCGAGGAGGCGTTGGGCGACGGCGGTGGCGGTGGGCTCGTTGCCGTGGACGCCGCCGACGATCAGGAGGGGGGCGGGGTCGGCGGGGTCGCCGAGGAGGTGGAGGGTGAGGGGGCGACCGTCGACGGAGTGGCCGAGGGAGAGGGCACGGACGGGTGGGGGAAGGGTGGGTACGAGGGATGAGGGAACCGGAGCGGGGGACGAGGGTGGCGCGGTGGCGCAGCCGACCGTTAAGAGTAGGGTCGCAAGGAGGAGAGCGCGGGGCATAAGGCAAGGATAGCGGCGAACGGAATGTGAACACTACGGGGCAGGGTTTGGCCGTGAGCTTGATTCGCGACTTGTGCTGTCCGCGCCGACGCGCTCGCCTTCGGGGTCGCTTGAAGCTTCCCCTTCGGGTCGCGGCTAAACGGGGATGGGGAAACTTTTCCGATGCGCGGGCGTCGAACCCCATCGCGGTGTTGCGCACTTGATCGCGCGGCGGGGATTGAACGAACCAACGAGGAGCGAACGATGCGACGGTTCTGGACTTCGGCGGTGCTGGCGGCGGCGGTGGCTGGCGTTTCGTTCGTGCCGGCGGGTGAGGCGCTCGGGCAGTTGGCGGGGGAGGTCAAGAAGGACGAGAAGGGGGCACCGGCGGACGTGCCGGTGAAGGTAGTCGTGCTGTTCTCATCGGGCGTGGGGTATTTCGAGCACGGCGGGGCGGTGAACGGGAATTCGTCGACCGAACTGCGGTTCAAGACGCAGCAGATCAACGACATTTTGAAGTCGCTGCTCCTGCAGGACCTGGGCGGGGGGATGGTGCGGTCGGTCGTCTACCCGTCGCAGGACCCGGTCGAGAAGACGCTGCGGAGCTTCCAGGTCGACATCACGGGGAACCCGTCGCTGGCCGAGCTGCTCGGGCAGCTGCGCGGGGCGAAGGTGCAGGTGGTGACGAGCGCCGGCGAGACGCTCGACGGGACGATTTTGGGCGTCGAGCAGAAGCCCAAGGCGGTCGGCGGGGACAAGGGGCCGATCAACGTGTGGGTGATCAACTTGATCAGCGGGGGGACGATCCGGAGCGTGGAGCTCGGGGAGACGAAGAAGGTCGAGCTGGCCGACAAGCAGTTGCAGGAGGAGCTGGCCAAGGCGCTGACGGCGCTGGCGCAGGCGCGGGACCAGGACAAGAAGCCGGTGACGATCCACTTCGCCGGGCAGGGGGAGCGGCAGGTGCGGATCGGGTATGTCGTGGAGACGCCGATCTGGAAGACGAGCTACCGGCTGGTGCTGCCGGGGCAGGGGGTGGCGGGTGCGGGGGAGAAGAAGGAGGCGGTGAAGCAGGGCGGGGGTGGAGCGCCGGAGGGTGGGGAAGGCGCTAAGCCGCAAGCGGCAGACAAACCCAAACTCCTCGGGTGGGCGATCGTGGAGAACCAGACGGACAACGACTGGGGGAACGTGCAGTTGTCGCTGGTGAGCGGGCGGCCGATCTCGTTCATCCAGGACCTGTACCGGCCGCTGTACGTGCCGCGGCCGGTCGTGCAGCCGGAGCTGTACGCGAGTTTGCGGCCGCAGACGTACGACGCGGGAATGGGCGGGCAGGATCGGCTGGCGGAGGCAAGGGAAGAGCTGCAGCAGCAGGGCGGACAGGGGAACCGGGAGAGCGGGATGGCGCGGGGGAAGGGGAAGGCGGACGAGGCGCGGAAGTATGCGCCGGCGCCGTCCGCCCCGCCGGGCGTGCCGACGTCGGGGAGCGGCGCGTTCGCCGGGGCCGCGCTGGCGGACGGCGAGTCGGACAAGGACGCGTACTACAAGCGGCTGGAGAACGCGGCGGCGAGCGTGCGGTCGGTCGCGTCGGCGTCGAAGGTCGGAGAGCTGTTCCAGTACACGGTGGGGAACGTGAGTTTGCCGCGGCAGCAGAGCGCGATGATCCCGATCATCACCGACGACGTGGAGATCGAGCGGCTGTCGATCTACAACCCGGCCGTGCTGGCGCGAAACCCGCTGTACGGGGCGCGGGTGAAGAACACGACGGGCAAGCACCTCTTGCAGGGGCCGGTGACGGTGATCGAAGGGGCGGCGTACGCGGGCGACGCGCGGATCGACAACGTCCCGCCGGGCCAGGAGCGGCTGATCTCGTACGGGGTCGACTTGCAGATGCTCGTGGACGCGAAGAACAACAAGCAGGAGGACACGGTCATCGCCGGCAAGATCGTCAAGGGCGTGCTGTGGCTGACGCACAAGCAGATCGTGACGCAGGACTACGTGGCCGAGAACAAGGGGGACCAGGCCAAGACGCTGGTGGTCGAGCACGCGTTTCGGCCCGGGTGGAAACTGACGGTTCCCGAGAAGTTCCAGGAGAAGACGGACGTGATCTACCGTTTCCGTCAGGGCGTGGCGCCCGGCAAGCAGGAGAAGGTGACGGTCACGGAGGAGAACGTGCGGCAGCAGGCGATGGCGCTGCTCCCGGCGGACGTCGGGCAGATCATGGTGTACGCCAAGACCGACCGCATCCCCAAGACCGTCAAGGACGCGCTGCTCAAGGCGGTCGAGCTCAAGAACGCGATGACCGACACGCAGCGGGCGATCCAGGAGTACCGGAAGCAGGTCAACGACATCACGCAGGAGCAGAATCGGCTGAGGCAGAACATCCAGACGGTCGACCGGAACAGCGACTACGCGATCCGCCTGCTGAAGAAGCTGAACGACCAGGAGTCGCAGATCGAGAAGCTGCAGGCGAGCGTGAAGGAGTCGCAGGAGACGTTCGAGACGCAGCGGAAGGCGCTGGAGGATTACCTGGCGGCGACGAGCGTGGAGTAGGGGGGTGCGAGTTGCGAGTTGCGACGGGATCGCGCGGGTCGCGGGCGTGCCGGCCGGGTGATGTTCAGGCGGCCGGCGGCCCCGCACGCGGGGCGGCGCTCCGCGCGAATCCCGGTCCGGCGGAATCGCAATAGTTGGTGTGCCGCGTGCGCCCGCGGGGTATGATCGCCGGCATGGGCTGGCACACGGGTTGGCTGATCGGGATGTCGGACCTCGCGGGGTGGTCGATCGTAATCTACGCCGGGATCGCGCTGGTCACGGCGTTTGTGGTCGCCATCAAGGCGTCGAAGGCCGGGTTACGGACGACGCCCGAGGGGGACGGGGTTTTCGCGTTCATCCTGGGGGCGGCGTGGCCGGTGGTGCTGATCGTGCATTTTGCAACGCGCCGGAAGCGCGCGGCCGCCGAGGGGGGACGGGCGGCCGGAACGTTGGGACCGGGGGGGACGGGCGCCGCCTCGGCCGGGCGCGCGCCGCCGCTCCCGCCGCCGGCGTCGGCTGGGGCGCCGGCGGGCGGTGCGTCTCGCGGTGCCGCGGCGGTCGTGACGGCGGCGCCGGGCCAGCAGTGCGCCCGGTGTGGCGACCGCCTGACCGCCCACGACGCGCCGCGCGCGTGGGGTCACGAGGCCGTGTGCGGGCGGTGCGCGGCGGACCTGGGCGTGGCAGGATAGCGGGGGAGGAGGGGTGCTGAGTTCTGCGTGATGCGTTCGGGTGGTCGTGCGTTGGGCGGGGGACTGCCGGCAGTCGCTCGCGGACGTATGGCGCGGTTCGCGTAAAGCAGAAATGAACCGCGAATCAACACGAATGGGCAGAGGAATCGTTCGTGACGATTCGTCTTCATTCGTCGGTGCAACGCCTGCCGGCGCGCTGATTGGCCTCCGGCGCTCCCTCCGTTTTCATGGGGAAGATGCCCAAGCCGCGGGTAGGATGCCGCCGTCATGACGATCGCATTGGTCGGGTTCACGGGCAGTTACAACGACCGACAGTGGCTCGCGATGGCGGGCGCGTGGGTCGAGCGGCACGACCCGGGGCTGGGGGCGGGGTGGGCGTCGGCGCGGCGGGCGGTGTTCGACTTGCGCGGGCCGGGGGG
>DASPKW010000396.1:0-19000 GCA_035627895.1 Tepidisphaeraceae bacterium
CGTCTCGATCTGCTCGGGCGAGATCCGCCCGTTCTTCCACGTTAGCGACCGGGCCGTGTTCACCCCCATCACGACCATCTCCGGCGTCGCGAACGTCGGCGCAAGGTCGCTCGTGATGTACTTCTTGTACCGCCCCAGCGGCGACAAAAACCGCCGGAACACGTCGTACAGCGGCACGTCGTGGTTCCCCGGCACCGTCAGCTGCGGGAACTTGATCCGATCAAGATACGCGCGGGCCGCGGCGAACTGCGCCCCCCGCGCCCGCATCGTCAAATCGCCCGAGTTGATCACCAGCTCCGGCGTGACCGCGTTCAGGTCCGCCAACAACGCCTCGGCCGCCGCCGAGTCTTCGGCGCCGAAGTGCAGGTCGGAGATGTGCGCGATGACGGGCATGAGGGCGTAACGATTAACGAGTAATACTTAAGGGGTCATGGTCTGCTTACGCATCAATCGTTAATCGTTACCCGCTCCCCGCGGGCGAAGCGCCTTCCGCCGGCACAATCACCCTCAGCGCCGCCGGCCAAATCTGATAATGCAGCGGGCTGTCCATCGGCTCGACCTCGCCGTCCATCGCGACGTTCAGCCGCTTCTTCTTCGTATCGATCCACACGTCGCCCGAGCAGACCGCGTTGAAGTCGCGGTCCTGCCGCAGGCGGTTGAACAGCGCCCGCAGCGCCAGCCGGACCATCGCCAGCCGGCCGGAGCGCGGCGTGAAGTAGAGACAGAGCTGGCCGGCGTCGAGCCGCTTGCGCTGTCCGAGCGTGAGCAACTCGAGCTCGTACACGTTGTTCCCGACGAACACGAACGGCGTGCGGTGCTCGTGCTCCTCGCCGTTGACCGCCAGCCGCAGGTGCACTCGCGGCATCCGCCGGGTGAACAAGTTCAGCACGGCGATCAGCATCGCGTACCACTTGCCGTGCCCGAGCGTCTCCCGCAGCTGGTCGCGGTGCCGGACGACGTGAGGGTAGACGCCGATCGACGAGTTGTTGACGAACACGCGCCCGTTCACCCGCCCGACGTCCACCGGCCGCGGCACACCTGTGGCGACGACCGCCGCCGCCTCCGCCAACTCCTGTGGCAGGCCCAGGTCCTTGGCGAAATGATTGAGCGTCCCGAGCGGCAGCACGCCCATGGGCACGTCCGTCCCCGCGAGCGCCCCGGCGACCGCCGACTGCGTCCCGTCGCCCCCGCCCGCCACGACCGCGTCCACGCCCGTCTCCGCCGCCGCCCGCTTCGCCTCGGCCGCCAGGTGCCGCCCCTCGACCGCGCGCACGTCCGCCGTCGCGCCGTGGGCCTCCAGCGCGGCCCGCACCTTCGCGATTTGTTCGCGCGTCTGCGCGGCGGCGTTCGTCCCCGCCTTCGCGTTCAGCAGTACCACCACGTGCCGGGCCATCGTGGCCGCGACGTTACGCGAAACGAGCACATCCGGTGAAGGGGGAATCTGCGACGACGGACGCCGGGATCGGCAGGTCCAGCAGGAACCGCTTCTTGAGCGTGATGTGCCGCCCGCGCAGCGCGTTGGCCGCGAGCGTGGCGATCAGGTGCTCGGTCATCGCCGGCGCCAGCAGGTGGTCGAGCAGGCGCGCCAGCGCGGCGACGTCGTCGGACGGGTGGAAGATCGAGAAGGTCGACACCGCGCCGAGGTACTGGCCGCCGGCATCGAGCACCGCCTCGAATCGTTTCGCCAGCCCCGCGACGACGATCTTGGGCCGGCGCGACTCGGCGGTTCTACGAGCGAGGCTGGCCGTCAGCGGCGCCGCCGGATCGACGCGCGGGTGGCCGAAATCGCGCTTCAGATACCGGCAAGTCGCCCGGCCCCACCGCGACACGCGCGGGTCGATCAGGCCGGTCGTCAGCAGCTTCTGGCCGGGCCCGTCGACGGAGTCCACCAAATGCGGCAGCAGGTCGTACGCGTCCCCGGCGGTGAGCGAGGCGCGGGCGTGGAAGGCGGAGGAGAGGGGGACGGTGCGGCTTTCCGATTGCCCATTGCCCGTTGCCGATAGGGTGGACGTCTGCGCATCGTTCAATCGGCAATCGGCAATGGGCAATGGGCAATGCTCATGCACGTGCTGCCACCAGTTGGGCGTCGCGGGCACCGGCGACTCGATGAACCGAGCCATCGCCGGGTCCGAGTCGGTCGACAACAGGCTTACGTCGGCGGGGCCGAGGATCAGGCAACAGACGAACACCTTGGCGCCAGGGAAAAAGTCGGTGCGCTCGGGGGCGTAGATCAGGTTCGGCCTGAGATGCGGCGGCAGCCCGGCGCGGAGCGCCGTGGCGGTCGGCGAGTTGAGCAGCGCGCGCGGGAGCACGAACGCGATCCGGCCGCCGGGCCTGACCAGCCGGATCGCGAGCGCCAGGAAGTAAGCGGCGAGGTCGGTCGCGCCGGTGAGATTCGGGAAGCGCTCGCGGAGCTGCTCTTTAGTCTCTCGTGCGAGGTACTTCTTGATCGCGTTGACGTACGGCGGATTCCCGACGATCAGGTCGAACGACCCGGCCGCAAGGAACGGCGGCGGGGCGAGTAACGCGTCGGAATTGGCGATCGCCCATGGCCGATCGCCCACGGCCCATTGAAGGGCGCGGCAGAGCGAGACGGCGGCGGGGTCGGTGTCCACTCCGAAGTAGTCGGCGTCGGGTTGGGTCGCGGCAAGGCGGTCGTTTACGGCGGCGAGGAAGTCGCCCGGGCCGCAGGCGGGGTCGAGAATGCGGAGGGGCGCCTCGAGCGGCGTGCCGGGGAGGGCGTGGTCGAGCAGCAGGTCGATCAGCGGGCGCGGCGTGTAGTAAGCCCCGGTGGACTTACGGGAACGTGTTGCGGCGACGGAAGAAGACATCCGCCCGGGATGATAGCGGAAGTCTAACCGCTGGGGGGGGCGCGGGTTGCCGGGTGCCATGCTCAGACCGGCCGCATCTGGCGTGGTTCGCGGGCGACCGCGGCTCGGCAGGGATGAGCGTGCCGAATACCGAGGGGAGATCGAGGCCCGGCATGCTCATCCCCGCCGGCGTCACCCATGCGCGAATGCGTCTGTTCCCGGCGGGTCTGAGCATGGCACCCAAAGCGGCGCGCCGGTTATTTGTACGCCCACTCCACCGGAAACCGCGTCACCACCGTCGTCGCCAGGCCCGACGACCCCTTCGCCTGTTGGCCCGCGCAATGCCCCAGCAACACGTGCCCGTCCGCCGTCACGTGGATCGCGGTGTAGCAATACCACCCCAGCGGGTCGGCGTAGAGCGTCTTGCGACTCGTCCACGTCTGGCCTTCGTCCTTGCTGATCGCCACGGTAAACGGCGTGCGCTTGCCCTTGAGCTTCGGGTCGACGCCCGTGTGGTCGTTCCAGGCCATCAGCAGGTGCCCGGTCTTCGGTAGGCGCGTGACCGACGCCGGCGACAGCGGCGAGAGCAGGTCGGTCGCCTTGGCGGGCTCCCACGTGTGGCCCGCGTCGGCCGAGTACGAGCGGAACTGGCTCCCTTGGTCCGTGCGGCAGAGCATCATCAGCCGCCCATCGGACAACTCGGCTACCAGCGGCTCCTGCAGCCCGGAGCGCGACGCCTCCGGCGCCTCGAGCGCCGACGCCGACTGCTTCCACGTGACGCCGTCGTCGTCGGAGTAGAACGTGCAGGCGACCCCGCGGTGGGTGCCGGGGCGGGTCTTGTCTTTCGTCCAGTCGTGCTGGGCGGCGGGCAAAATGATCCGCCCGGACTTGAGTTGCACGGCCCGCGCGTTGTTGACGACGAAGTACCCGACCTCCGGCATGCACAGGCGCGGCTCAGTCCACGTCTTGCCGTCGTCCGTACTGACGCGCATGACCGCCCGGCAGTCGCTGTTCGACTTCTTGAGCAGATAGAACAGCGCGACGCGGTTCTTCTGCCCGCCGCGGTCGGCCAGGCTGAGGAGCGAGACCGACATGATGTTCTGCGCGTCCGCCGGCCGCTCGGCGACCACCACGTCCTTGTCCGACCACGTCCGCCCGTCGTCGGCCGACACCCGCGACGCGAGGTGCGCCGCGGCGGCGTCACCCGTGCCACCGGTGAAGTGCGTGTAGACGAACAAAACGCGCCCGTCGGACAACCGCGCGAAATCGCCCTCGGAATTACGTGGGTTGTTCGCGCCGGGCGCGAGCTTGAGGGGTTGCGTAACCCCTTGGGGGAGATCCGCAGCACACGTAGAGAGGGAGAGCACGAACATCGCGAGGGTTGGAAAGGTTCGCATCGATGATCAATACCACCGACGCGCGGCCTTCGTGGTGCGCCGACCGATCGGATCCGAAAGCGGCTTGGACACCTCTGGTGACCACGTCTGCCGCCCGCGCAACGTCACCCGAACCACCCGATCGTCCTCAGCACCACCAGCCACCCCGTGATCGTCACCACGCTGAACACCGTCGTCCAAAACACGCAGTCCGCGGTCAGGTCCGCATCCCCCCCGATCTCCAGCGTCAGCAGCAGCGTGTTGACCGCCGTCGGCACGCTCGCGGTCAGGATCAGCAGTTCCGCAGGCCACGGCCACACGTCCAACACGCCCACGCCCGTCCGGTGGAACAGGTACAAAATCCCCGCCATCTGGATCGGCCCGATCAGTAACCGCAGCACGAGCACCAGCCCCACCGGCTTCCACCGCGGCCACCGCGGGTTGCTCGCCAGCTGCGCCCCCAGCGTGATCAGCGACACCGCCACCAGCCCGCCCGCGATGTAGTCGGTCGTCTTGGTAATCAAGATCGGCAGCGTCCCGCCGTTGCGAACCCACCACTGCGCCAGGATGCCCGCGATCAGCCCCGGAATGATCGGCAGGCGGATGAGGGTCAGAAAACCCTTCCCGACGCTCCCGGTATGGGCCGCCGCCGCGATCCCCATCCCGAGCGTGAACGTGAGCAAGTTCATCGCCATCATGACGAACGTCTGCACCGCCGCCCCGTCCTTGGGCCCGGCCGCTTGCGGCTTCGCCCCGTCCGCCGTGCCCTGCCCGCTCACCTGCGCCAACGGCAGCTCGACGTTCCGTTTGGGATACGCCAAATCCGCCAGCGGCAACCCGTAATTCCCGCTGTTGTAGAACATGACCGCCAGCGCGATCGCCGCCAGCGTCTTGCGCGAGATCTTGAGCGCCCGCCCGATCCCCCAGACGATCAGCCCGAGCGTCACGACCTGGATCACCGTGATCAGGAAGATCCCGCCCATCTCCCCCACCGTCAGCTTGCTCGTCGCGACGTTCTGGAAGATGAACGCCGGAACGAACAGGTAAATGTTCAGCTTGCCCAGCGTCGCCACGTCGACCCGCAGCCGCCACCGGAGCAACACCCCGATCCCGACCAGCAATAGGATCGGCGCGAGCACCGTTAGCAGGATGTCGGCGATCAGCCCGGGCATGGCGGCGAATGATACAGAATCCGTGAGCGAGCCCACAGAGCCGGGGTAAGGCCGGGGAATGACGAAGGTCGAAACTCGAAGCTCGATTCAATGACGAATGACCAAGGCCGAATGACGAAACGGATCAGTGCCGGACACCGGTGCCCGTTTCCACGTTCGACATTCGACCTTCGGATTTGAATCGAGCTTCGAGTTTCGCCATTCGTCATTACCGCGGGATTCGTTAACGGCGTCGCGTCAGACGGGGTATAGAGCGTGGCAGGTCGCGCCGCGTGACCCACCGAGGCATCGACCCAAAGGACGTTGTGAGAACGATCTCGAACCGCGTGATTCCCGCCGCCAACGCCACGCCGCCGCGCAAGGGGCCGTCCGTCCTCGCGCCGGCGCTGGCGATCCCGCGCCGGTGGGACTGGGGCCGGGCCGTGCAGGTGCTGCTGGGGGTCGAGCTCGTTCTGGTGCTCGCTCTGGCGCAGGTGATGTTCGCGGGGTACCGGGTGGGAGTGGGCAACCAGTCGATCCAGATCCCGTTCCTCAAGCACTGGATGGACCCCCAGCTGTTCGCCGCCGACCCCGTCGTGACCAAGACGCTCGCCGACTACCCGAGCATGTTCTTCAAGGGGCTGGCGAAGGTCGTCGGGGTGGTGGACGGGTGGCTGCCGGCCGCCGACGCCGCGGGCGCCCGGCCGGTCGACCCCCTCCTGTCCGTCTACTTCTGGCTCCACGTGCTGACCGCTGCCGCCGTCTTCGCCTGCGCCTACGCGCTGGGCCGGGCCATGTTCAACGGCAGCCGCGCCGCCGGCGCCGCGCTCGTCCTCCTGCTCGCGTGCGGGCACCACCGGGCGCTGGCCGGCGACGAGCTCTACTCCATCGGGTTCACCCACACCTGGGCCGTCTTCCCCCTGGCGATCGGCGCCCTCGCCCTGCTGTACGCCGGGCGGTACGTCTGGGCCTTCGCGCTCGTCGGCGTCATGTTCAACCTGCACGCCCTGACCGCCGCATATCTCATGGTCATGTTCTGCGCCTGGGCCGCGCTGGAGATTCGCCGCCAACCCGGCTGGGCGTGGCGGCTGGCCCTGTGCGTCGGCGTGTTCACCCTCCTCGCCGCGCCGACCGCGCTCGACATGCTCGCCAACAAGCAGCAGTGGACCGCCGACTGGCTCGAGAAGACCCGGATCCGCTCGGCCGACCACAGCTTCCCCAGCGTGTGGTGGGTCCAGGGCGACGGCGACGTCCCGCGGTTCCTGCTCCTCGCCGGTCTCGCCGCCGTCGCCATGTCGTGGACGCCCGACCCCCGCGTGCGCCGCAAGAGCCTGCTCATGCTCGCGGGCGTGGCTTTCCTGTTCGTCGTCGGCATCGTCTTCACCGAACTCTGGCCCAAGGCCACGGTCATCCGCGCGCAGCTCTTCCGCGCATCCCGCCTGGCGATGGTCCTGATGCTCGCGCACGTCGCCGGCGGCATCGTCGCGGGCATTCGCGCCGGCGGGTGGGGCCGGTGGTTCGTCGGGCGGACGCCGCCCGCGCAGGCCGGATACCGCGGGAGCGGCGACCGGCCCGCACCGGCCGACCCGACGTGGGCGATCGCGCGCCAGCGCGTCGGCCCGACCGGCTGGCTCGAAGTTCTGCTCGCGGTCGCCACGTTCGCGTGCGTCGCGATCCCAGGACTCTTCACGCTGGCGCCGTGGGTCCTGCTGGCCGCCGTCCTCGTCGCGATCGCCAACGGCCGCCTCGGGTGGGGCCAGGCGGTCGTCGCGTGCGCGGCGCTGCTCGCGACCGTCCTGGCCGCCCGCACCATCGAGTTCCACATCCCCGGCATCGATTCGACCGTGTCGACCGACCGCGTCATCCGCGCCGTCACCCAGGCCGGGCCGATGCTCGCGCTCGCCGCGGCAATCGCCCTGGCCGTGTGGGCGGTCATGCGCCTGCGCGTCGGCCCGCGCGCCAAGCTCTGCGCGCTCGTCGCCGCGTGCGTCGGCGTCACCGTCCTCGGCGTCGACGGCTACCGCAAACGCGCCTACGCCGGCGTGACCAAGGAAGACCCGTGGGTCGTCGCCCAACTGTGGGTCGCCCGCAACACCCCGGCCGACGCCGTCGTCCTCGTCCCCCCGGACAAGGGCGGGTTCCGCGTCCACTCCGACCGCGCCGTCGTCGCCGAGTGGCGCGACGGGACCCAGCTCTACTTCACCGCCGCCTTCGCCCAGGACTGGTGGGCCCGCCTGATGGCCACCCGCCCCGCCGTGTACGACGCCAGGGGCAAGGAACTCTCGCGCGGCAAGGGCATCGAGAAGATGACCGACGGCGAGGTCGAGGCCGTCGCCAGGCAGTACGGCGCGACGCTCGCCGTCCTCCCGTCCGGCCAGGACCGGCCCGGCTTCCGCAAACTCTTCGACACCGCCGACCTGCTCCCCGGCGAGCGCGAGGCGTGGGCCGTCTATCGCCCCGTCGTCCTCAACGACGAGGACCAGTTCCTCGAAGAGGCCCGCGAGCGCATCACCAAGCACCGCACGAGCGACGCGAAGCTCGAGGTCGTCGGCCCCGACGGCAAACCGCTCGCCGGCGCCGACGTCACCGTCCGGCACGTCCGCCACGCCTTCCTCTTCGGCGTGTCGATCCCGCCGTTCACCGCCCACGACGCGTCCGACGACTTCGAGTGGGTCGCCCCGCCCGTCACGCCCAAACAGCTCGACGCGGTCAAGGGCGTGTTCAACTTCTCGGTCATCCCGTTTTCCGCCAAGTGGCAGGTGCTCGAGCCCACCGAGGGCGCGCGGCAGTGGGACGAGCTCGACAAGTACGTCGACTGGTGCACCAAGAACGGCATCGTGATGGAATTCCACTACCTCAGCGGGTTCACGCCCCGCTGGGCCCGCGCCAAGCGCCAGACCGACCCCGACGGCGCCAAGGCCGCCTGGCTCAAGTTCTGCATGGACGCCGCCGACCGCTACCAGGACCGCATCGCCTACTGGCAGGTCATGAACGACGCCTACCTCAAGGACTGGGCCCCCGACGCGTTCAAGCTGATCCGCGCCAAGTACCCCCACCTCAAGCTCGGCCTGAGCGACTGCTCGACGTTCTGGTACCCCGGCTTCGACCCCCGCAAGGCGACACAGTCCGAGCTCCGCAACTCGCGCGTCCTCCGCGGCGCCGCCGAGATCGAACAACTCCAGGACGCCGGCCACCGCGTCGACTTCTACGCCACCCACGGCCACTCCCCGCACGGCGCCTACCCCGACCTCCGCGGCATCCACGCCGCCCTCGACGGCTTCGCCCACTACGGCGTCAAGGTCCAGGTTACCGAGGCCACCATGGACCTGGGCCTGAAGATCCTCGGCCCCGGCCGCTCCGGCGACTGGGACGCCGACAAGGCCGCCGACTACTGGGAAAAGTACTACACCACCGTCTTCGCCCACCCCGCCGCCGAGGCCCTCAACTACTGGGACCTGGGCGCCTCCGTCGTCCGCGCCAACCGCGCCGCCATGGCCATGGGCGTCGGCGCCACCGGCCAGGCCGGCCTCCTCGACCCCAAGAACGACTTCGCCCCCCGCCCGACCTACCTCCGCCTCAAAAAGCTGATCACCGAAACCTGGTCGACGAACTTCACCGCCACGACCGCCCCCGACGGCGCCGTCCCCTACACCGGCCGCTACTACCACGGCGACTACGAGCTCACCGCCAAACTCGACGGCCGCGAGCTCAAGGCCAAGTTCACCGTCAAGCCCGGCGAGAAGAACGAAATCAAAGTGAAGGTCGAGTAACGACCCCACGCACTCCAAAAAAGGGGGAGCCCAGCGACTTGTCGCGGGAGGGAGTTCGACGGCGCGACCCGCGGAACATTCTTCCGCCGCGCTCCGCAACCGTCCGCCGCGCCCGTATCCCGAACCCCCCGCACCCCACCCCTACCGCGTCGGCTCCCACACCACCCGCCCCGCGCGGTCGATGTACCCGTTTCGGTTGTACACCCGAATCCCCGCCAGCCCGTCGCGGAACTCGCCGGCGTCCTTCAAATCCGCCAGCGGCGGGATCGCCCACGCCCCGTCCGGGTCCACGTACCCGTACCCACCCTCCCCGGGCAACTGCACGGCCGCCAGGCCCTCGCTGAACGGGCCAGCCTCCGCGAACTGCGGCTGGACGGCCCACCGCCCGGCGGGGTCGATGTAACCGTACGGCAACTCGTCGTCGTCGTCGTCGTCGTCATCGCCCCGCTTGCGCTTCATCGGGGGCAACTGGACGGCCGCGCGCGACTCGGAGAACGGCCCGGCGTGCGCGAACTGCAGGGGGATCACGAGCGTGCCCGACTTGTCGACGTACCCGAACTTCCCCTTCAACCGCACCTCGGCCAGTCCCTCGGAGAACCCCACGGCCATCGAGTACGTCGCCGGGATCACGACCGTGCCGGCCTTGTCGATAAACCCGTGCTTCCCCTTCTCGACGAACACGCCCAGCCCCTCGGCGAACCCCAGCGCCTTCACCGCCGGCTCGAGCGCCACCCGCCCGTCGGGGTCGATGAAGAACTTGCGCTTCCCGAGCTCGACCGGCGCGAGGCCGTCTGAGAAATCGCCGCCGTACGTGTACTCCACCGGCACGACGAGTCGCCCGCCCCGGTCGACGTAACCCGACCGGTTCTTCCGCCGCACCAGGTACCGCCCGTCGTGCGCGTCGCTCACCAGGTCGTACGGCAGCTCGGCGACCTCCCGGCCCGTCTCGTCGATCAGCCGATACCGCCAGACGACCGCCCCCGCCTTTCCCGGCTCCGTCACGACCGCGACCGCCCGCCCGTCCACAAAGTCGCCCGCCAAATCCCACCGCGGCGGGATCACGACTTTGCCAGCGCGGTCGATGTACCCACGCCTGCCGTCGACGACGATCACGAAACGATCGGGATGGGTGCTCATGGGTGTGACGGTCGACAGCTTCAAGCGCATTTGAATGTCGCGACGACGACCGGCCGCCCGCCGCCGGCCGCACACCGGTGGGCCAGCACGAACGCGTCGAACAGGTCATGGAGTCGGTGCGCCCACGCCGTGCCCGGTTCGGGGTCTTCGTACTGATATCCGAACGCGGCGACGACCGGGGCGGGGGTCGTCCCGCATCGCGGGCAAGCCCACGCGCCGCGCGGGCCATCGCCGGAGGTGGCGCAACTGTCACCGTGCTCGCCGTCATATCCGTGGACGTCCGTATCGATCAGCGGGAGCTCACGAGCGCACGCCGCACACCGAAGCGCGACCGGCCCGACCAACGCGGCCTCGTTCCCGCCTGGCGAGTAATGGTGGCCGACGATGGTCCATTGGTTCCCTCCGCACGGACAGGCGAGGGCGAACGCGGTGAACGCCAGGCCCCCCGGCAACGCCGCCGCCGTCACGGGGACGGCGCGGGTGGAAAAACCGGCGAGACAGCGCGGGGTCGTGGTCGGGAGGGTCGCCATGTTCGAACGTGTCGGGCCGACAGCCCGGGTTACGCCCCCGCCGTCCGATCGAGCTCCGCGAACAGTTCCGTGAGCGGCAGGGAGAACCCCGGCAGCACCTCGCCCCCGTCGAGCGTCTCGTTCGAGCGACGCGTCAACGGCGCGTCCGGCGCACCAAGCGTGTAAACGTCCACCGTCCGCGCGTCCAGATCAACGATCCACACCAGCCGCGCCCCCGCCTGAAAATACTCCCCCCGCTTCCGTTCCATCTCCCGCCGCGTGTTCGACGGGCTCAGGACCTCGACGGCGAGGTCGGGTGCCAAGCGCGGGACGGGTTTCTCGGGCACCTTCCCGCCCGGAAATCGCGCCCACGCCGTGAACGCGACGTCGGGCATGCGGACGAGGTCGGCGAACAGGTTCATCATGCCGTCCGGCCCGGAGACTACGCCGAGGTTACGGGGCAGGACGAACGCGCGAATCGCCGACGCGATCGCGAGGGCGATCATCGATTCTTTGAATCCCACAGGTTTCTCGATGAGGGTGCCATCGACGAGTTCGCAGAGTCGCCGGGTCCGCGCGTGGATGTCGATCACGTCCTGGATCGTCGCCTGCCCGGGCGCGGGGTTCAGCAGCACCCGCGACGCCGGCACGCCGAGGTCGTCCAACAGGTCTTCGACCGTGCGGAGCGACGTGCGGGGGATGGGGGGGTCCAGGATCGTCATCACGGATTCCGCCGGTCTCGATCCGGCCGAACGGATCGTATCACGTCAAACCCGCGGACTCCACGCGATTCCCGCCGCGTCGACACCACGAGGACCGTCCCCAGGAACACCATCACGACCCCGAGGAATCCGGCGTAGAGCGGGATGATCGCGTCCACCTCGTGATAGGCCCGCCAGCCCGCCTCCGTCGCCGTCCCCCACCAGCCGAACCCGGCCAGCCCCAAACCCACCGCCACCAAACCCCACCCGACCGCTCGCCTCATCCCCCGATTGTACCGCGCCGTTACACGCCCGTTGCGCCCCCGCCGGAACCCCCGAGATACATTGGCGTCCAACCCCACGTCGTCTTACTCATAGGCCGTCTCGCACCGAACTTTTCCGGAGGCCCGCCATGAACAAGCTCCTCGCGTCCGCCGCCCTTGTCGCCGCCAGTCTCGTCGCCCCGCTCAGCGCCTTCGCCGCCGACGCACCGCCCGTCGTCCCGATCGCAAAGCCCGCCGTCGAGGACAAGCCCCGCATCGACGTCGTCTTCGCCATCGACTGTTCCGGCTCCATGGGCGGCGTCATCGAGACCGCCAAGCAAAAGGTCTGGGCCATCGTCAACGAGGTCGCCCGCGCCAAGCCCGCCCCCGAGCTCCGCATCGGCCTGATCGCCTACGGCAACGCCATGGGCCCGTTCCGCGCCTACCCGCTCTCGTCCGACCTCGACGAGGTCTACAAGAACCTCCTCACCTTCAAGGACGAGGGCTGGGGCGACGAGTACGTCGGCCTCGCCGTCCACCGCGCCACCACCGACATGAAGTGGGCCGACGGCAAGCAGGTCTACAAGGTCATCTACGTCGTCGGCAACGAGACCGCCCGCCAGGGCCCCGCCGAGTTCGACTACGCCAAGACCGCGCCCGGCGCGATCGCCAAGGGCATCGTCGTCAACGCGATCTACTGCGGCAACACCGACCACGCGTCCGCCACCCCCACCTGGCGCGAGATCGCCAAGCTCGCCGACGGCTCCTACATGGAGATCGCCGGCCAGGGCGGCGCTGTCGTCGTCGCCAGCCCGTTCGACAAGGAGCTCACCGACCTCTCGGGCAAGCTCAACACGACCTACGTCGGCTACGGCCGCCAGCGCGAGGAGAAGGCCGCCGCCCAGGTCGCCAACGACGCGACCAGCGGCGGGTTCAGCGCCGCCTCCGCCGCCGACCGCGCCGTCTCCAAATCCAGCCGCCAGTACGACAACGCCCACTGGGACCTCGTCGACGCCCAGCGCAACAAGGACTTCGACATCACCAAGCTGAAGGACGAGGAGCTCCCCGAGGAAATGCGCAAGATGACCCCGGACCAGCGCAAGGCCCACGTCGACGCCAAGGCCAGGGAGCGCGCCGACATCGCCAAGCAGATCCAGGACATCTCCGCCAAGCGCGACGCGTACGTCAAAGAGGAAGTCTCGAAGAAGGGCCTCGACACCAACAAGGCCTTCGACGAAGCCGTCCGCCGATCCATCAACGAACAAGCCGCCAAGCGCGGATTCCAGTTCGAGGGCACTGAGGCGCCGAAGAAGTAATCTCTCCCAGCCCCGTCCTCCCTCTCCCGGCCGCGCCAGCTGCGCACTTTCAAGAGTGCGCATTCGCGGCGGGGAGAGGGCGGGGGTGAGGGGCGAACGACCAACCGCTCTCGAGCGTCCACGTCCAGCAAACGTACACCCCCCGGCATTCGCCCCTCACCCTATCCCTCTCCCCGCCGCGAACGCGCAGCATCGCGCATCACATCGTTAGCGCGGCTGGGAGAGGGGACCAGACGCCAACGTTCCCCCCCATCCGCGATACCACTCCTGTCCCCCGCACAGGAGCCTTTCGCGATGCCCACCCGACTCTCCCGCCGCCGCCTCCTCGCCGCCGCCGCGACTGCCGCCCTCGCCCCCACGATCGTCCCCAGGCGCGCCTTCGGCGCAAACGACAAGTTCACCCTCGCCTGCATCGGCATGGGCGGTCAGGGCCGCGCCGACATGGGCAGCCTCCTCGGCTTCACCGAGCTCCGGGTCGTCCAGGTCTGCGACGTCGTCGGCGACCACGCCGCCAAGGCCAAGGAGCAGGTCGACAAGAAGTACAAGAACGCCGACTGCAAGGTCACGCCCGACTACCGCGAGGTCCTCGCCCGGCCCGACGTCGACGCCGTCCTGATCGCCACGCCCGACCACTGGCACGCCCTGATCTCCATCGAGGCCATGAAGGCCGGCAAGGACGTCTACTGCGAGAAGCCCGAGACCCTCACGGTCCGCGAGGGCCGCGCGATGGCCGACGTCGTCGCCCGCTACGGCCGCGTCTTCTCCGGCGGCTCCCAGCGCGTCTGGGGCGACTACAACTACTTCCACAAGTCCATCAAGGCCGGCGCGATCGGCGACGTCCGCGAGGTCTTCGTCGACTGCGGCGGGCCGCCCCAGACCTGCTACCTCCCCGCCGTCGAAACCCCCAAGGACGTCGACTGGGACCGCTGGCTCGGCCCCGCCCCCTGGCGCCCCTTCCACCCCTCCCTCATCAAGGGCGGCTTCCGCCCCTGGCGCGACTACTCCGGCGGCGGCATGACCGACTGGGGCGCCCACAACTTCGGCGGCGCCCTCTTCGCCTGCGGCCTCCACGAGACCGGCCCCGTCGAAATCCTCCCCCCCGAGTTCAGCCCCCAAAAGCTCCTCACCTTCGTCTTCGCGAGCGGCGTCCGCATGTACCACCGCGGCGGGTGGGGCGGAAACCTCTGCTTCCGCGGCACCGCCGGCGAGCTCCCCAAAAAGAACGAGGACAAGAACAAGCGCACCCCCGCCCCCGACGTCTACATCCCCCACTACAAGGGCAAGGGCGGCATCTTCGGCGACTTCGTCCACTGCGTCCGCACCCGCGAGCTCCCCTTCCGCAACATCGAGCGCGCCCACCGTACTGCCACCATGTGCCACCTCGGCAACATCGCCTACCAGATCCGCCGACCCATCAAGTGGGACCCCGTCAACGAGCAGGTGATCGGTGACGACGAAGCGAACCGGTTGCTCGGGAGAGACATGCGCGAACCCTGGCGCCTCGGATGACGGTAAGGCATGCGTAGGGCTCGCGTAGGGCACGCTTCAGCGAGCGGAACGAATTCCAAGGGCGCCGCGCACACGAAGCGAACCGATACCCTCATCCCAGCCGCGGAGCGGCGACAAAAAGTAGCCCAGGGCGCGAGCCCTGGGTATCCAGCGCAACGCCATTAAAAGCCCCGAAGGGGCGACAGAACCGGTCGCCGCACACCGCCCGATCCATCCCGGAACTCACCATGACCCTCCGCCACCTCACCCGCGCCGCCCTCCTCGCCGCCGTCGTCGCCTGCGCCGCGCCCGCCTTCGCCGCCGATCCCCCGCCCGCCAAACCCCTCGCCACCTTCGCCCCCGCCCAGCTCGAAACCCTTTTGAAGGACGTCGCCACCTTCCGCTACGCCGGCGCCGACCCCAAGACCCCCGCGACCGACAAGCTGATGCGCGAGGCCGAGGAACAAATCGTCCTCGCCGCCCGCGCCGGCGCCCCCCACCGCCAGGCCGCCGAGCAATCGATCCTCAAGCTCCTCATCTCGACCACCGCCACGCGCGACGCGAAGGAGTTCGCCTGCCGCCAACTCCTGATCGTCGGCTCCAACGCCTCCATCCCCGCCCTCGAACCCCTCCTCCAAGACAAAGACCTCGCCCACGTCGCCCGCCTCGCGCTCGGCCGCCTGGCCCTCACCTCCCCCGACGCCGCCGCCACCCTCCGCGCCGCGCTCAACACCACCACCGGCGACCTCCGCGTCGGCGTCATCAACTCCCTCGGCGAGCTCCGCGACCCCGCCGCGCTCAACGACCTCCGGGCGATCGCGATGAATGCCGCAGACGCCCCCGCCGCCCCCGCCGCCACCGCCGCCGTCGTCGCGCTCGGCAAGATCGCCGGCGCCACCGACGCCTCGCTCGGAATCGGTGCTGCGCAGGCGGGCCCCGCCGCCTCTGCCGTCCGCTCCGAGGCCGACCACGCCCTCCTAGCCGCCGGTGAGCGCCTGCTCGCCGCCGACAAACGCGAGAGCGCCGCCGCCGTCTTCGAATCCGTCCACAACGCCGCCCCCCCCCGGCCCCGTCAAAACCGCCGCCCTCCGCGGCCTCCTCCTCACCCGCGGCCCCGCCGCCACCGACGCCCTCCTCGCCGCCATCAAAGCCCCCGACCTCACCGTTGCCCGCCAGGCCATCACTTTCACCCGCCTCGTCCCCAAAGACATCCAACTTTCCAAGACGCTCGTCGAGCTCCTCCCCACCCTCCCCCCAGAGCGCCAGGAAACCCTCGTCCGCGCCCTCGGCGCCCGCGGCGACGACATCGCCACCGCCGCCATCCTCGAGGCCGTCCAGTCGGACAAGCCCGCCGTCCGCATCGCCGCCCTCGACACCCTCGGCGACGTCGGCGGCCCCTCCGCCGTCACCACCCTCGCCACCGCCGCCACCAAGGGCGGCGACGACCAGAAGACCGCCCGCGACGCCCTCCTCCGCCTTCAGGGCGACGCGGTCGCCACCCAGATCACCGCCGCGATCGACGCCCCCGCCACCGACCCCAAGGCCAAGGCCGAACTCGTCCGCGCCCTCGCCGGCCGACGCTCGCCCGGGGCCGCCCAGCGCCTCTTCGCCCTCGCCAAGTCCGACCCCGAAGCCGCCGTCCGCAAGGAAGCCATCCTCGGCCTCGGCGCCCTCGCCAAGCCCGACGACCTCAAGCCCCTTGTCGACCTCGCCGTCACCCCGAAAGACCCCGCCGACCGCGGCCCCCTCGAAGACGCCCTCGCCTCCGCCTTCCGCCGCTCCGGCGACGCCAAATCCGCCACTGCCCTCCTCGCCGCCGTGGTGACCTCCGCCCCCGCCGACGCCCGCCCTCCGCTCGTCCGCCTCTACAAATCCGCCGCCTCGCCCGAAGCCCTGGCCGCCCTCCGCCCGCTTCTGCAAGACACCGGCAAGCAAGTCGCCGACGCCGCCGTCCGCACCCTCGCCGACTGGCCCGACCCCGCCGCAACCGACGACCTCCTGACCGTCACCAAGTCCTCCGACAACAAGACCCACCAGGTCCTCGCCCTCAAGGGCTACATTCGCCTCACCGGCATAATCGACAAGCAATCCCCCGGCGCCCCCGCCAAACAACTCGCCATGTACCAAGCCGCCCTCGACCTCGCCCAGCGCCCGGACGAAAAACGCCAGGTCCTCTCCGGCCTGGCCAACCTCGCCACCCCCCAGGCTCTCGACCTCTCCGAAAAACTCCTGACCGACACCACGATCACCGCCGAAGCCGCCCAGGCCGTGATCGGGATCGTCACCAAGTCCGCCGAAAAGGACAAACAGATCCGCGACCGCGCCAAACCCGCACTCACCGCCGTCATCGCCACCGCCGACAAAGACCCCAAGCTCAAAAAACGAGCCGAAGACGCCCTCGCCACGATCGAGAATCTGAAGGATAAGAAATGAGCAGCGCAACTCGCGCAACCCCCGTCCCCACCTGTCATTCCGAGGTACTCCGAGGAATCTAGCCTCGAACGTAAGGGCCCGCCCGACGTTGGGGAACCGTCTGAGAGCCCACGGAACTTGTTCCATGGCTTGTCTAATGCCATCAGACGCGCTTTCTTCACCCGCCCCGAGAAAAGCGTGAACTCCAACCGTCCCCCTTATCGACCTCCCTCCCGCCGCCGATTTCCCCTCATTTTCCTTGCCCCCTCCGCCCGATTCCCTCTACACTCAACCCCAACCAACCGCATACGCTACCCGCCGTATGCTCCTGAAAGTCACCCACACCACCGACCTCTCCTACTCCGACCTCATCTCCGAATCGGTGATGGAGCTGCGCATGTGCCCGCGCCAGGAAGAGGGCCAACACCGCCTCTCCTTCGCCCTCGCCGTCGGCCCCCGCACGATCGTCACCAGCTACTTCGACTGGCTCGGCAACACCGTCCACGCCTTCACCGTCAACGCCTTCCACCGCCAGATCCGCATCGTCGCCACCAGCGTCCTCGAGACCCAGCGCTTCCGCCTCGACCCCGAAGACCTGACCGACGCCTACCCCCTTGACGAGAACGCCTACGACTACGACACCTGGGACTTCCTGCAGTTCGGCGGCCCCGTCACCGACTCCCCCGCCCTCCAGCAACTCGCCGCCGAGGTCCGCCCCAAGCCCGGCGAACCCCTCGGCGCCGTCGCCCGGCGCATCCTCGATCTGATCAACGAGCGCATCGTCTACCGCACGGGCATGACGACCGCGTCCAGCAGCATCTCCGAGTGCCTCGACCACCGCTACGGCGTCTGCCAGGACTTCACGCACCTGATGATCGGCGTCGCCCGCGCGTTGAAAATCCCCGCCCGCTACGTCAGTGGCCTGATCCACCCCGACCGCGAGCGCTACCGCGGGTACAGCGAGACCCACGCCTGGTGCGAGCTCCTCTTCCCCACGATCGGATGGGTCGGCTTCGACCCGACCAACCGCTGCATCGTCGGCCAGAACTTCGTCAAGGTCGCCATCGGCCGCGACTACCGCGACATCCCCCCGAACAAGGGCGTCTACCGCGGCAAGGCCGTCGAGTCGATCTCCGTCGCGGTCAACACCGAAGAACTGGAAGAAATCCCCGCCGCCCTCGCCGCCGAGCGCCTCGAATCCATCCCCCTCGACAGCTTCGGCAACTACACCATGCCCGTAGACCGCAGCACCGCCTCCCACCAACAAGAGCACCAGCAGCAGCAATCCCGCGACGGGGAATACCAACAGCAACAGCAACAGCAACAGCAGCAGCAGCAGCAGCAGCAGCAGCAGTAAACCGCAACCGCCCACCCTTCGCGCACACCGCCGCAAACCAAACCCAAGGGGGGCGCGGGGTGCTCACTTCAGTGAGCATGCCGACCACCGTCGACACCGGACGACCGCGGCTTCAACCCCTACCTCCCCCCCACCACCTCCACCTGCCCCGCCCCCGTCACCACCACCTCCGGCCTTCCCCAATACGTTCGCAGCCGCCCCGTCACCCGAATCCGCCGCCCCTCGAGCTCCGCCAGCGGCCCGTGCCGCGCCTCGATCGCCGGCCGCGCCGCCGACCGCACCACGACCTGAAACCCCGACCCGTACTCCCGCATCGGCCACCCGACCACCGGCCCCGCCGCCTGCCCCACCGCCCCCGCCGTCCCCTCGACCACCACCGTCCGGTACAGCGCCCGCTCGACCGCCTCCACATCGTTCAAGTCGACCGCCACCGGCGGCCCGTCCGCCGCCACCCTCGCCGGCGGCGCCGCCGTCACCACCTCGACGTCCGCCGCCCGCGCCACGCTCAACAACAGCGCCCCGCCCTGCGCCGTCAGCCGCCCCGTCACCCGCGCCCGCGCGCCGCCGAGCACCCCGTCCGGGTCTGCCGCCATCGGCCCACCACCGCGGCCGTCGAACGCCCCGCGCGAAACGACCGCCATCAACTTCGACCGCAGCGACCCGCGGAACTCGACGTACATCCGGTTCGGGTCGCCCACGCTCCAGTACGC
>DASPKW010000397.1:0-7900 GCA_035627895.1 Tepidisphaeraceae bacterium
CGACATTGATTACAACGCCAAAGGCCAGCGCACGCTCGTCGCCCACGGCAACGGCGCGCGGACGACCTCCGAGTACGACCCGCTGACCTTCCGCCTCGCGCGCCTCGTCACGCGGCGCGACCCGGCGAGTTTTCCCGACGACTGCCCGCAGCCGCCGCCCGCCGGCTGGCCCGGCTGCGAGGTGCAGAACCTCCGCTACACCTACGACCCCGTCGGCAACGTCACGCACGTCCGCGACGACGCGCAGCAGGCCGTCTTCTTCCGCAACCGCCGCGTCGAGCCGAGCGCCGAAACGTCTCCGACATCACCGACCGCGTCAGCGCCACCATCGACCTGTCCAACGCCCCCACCGAGATCCCCGACCCCGAGATGCTCGTCGCGATCGTCGGCAAGCGAAACGCCGGCAAGTCGACGCTCGTCAACGCGATCGCCCACCTCTACGAGGGCGACGGCGACCGCGTCATCGTCTCCGAGGTCCCCGGCACCACCCGCGACTCGGTCGACGTCCGCTTCGAGAAGGACGGAAAGTCCCTGATCGTCATCGACACGGCCGGCGTGCGCAAGAAGCGCCACATGGTCAACAACGACATCGAGTTCTACTCGTTCCACCGGGCCGAGCGCTCGATCCGCCGGGCCGGCGTCGTCCTCCTCCTCATCGACGCCACCCAACCCGTCTCCGAGCCCGACAAAAAACTCGCCCAGTACGTCCACGACCAGTTCAAGCCCGTCGTCATCGTCATCAACAAGTGGGACCTCGCCAAGGAGCAGCTCCGCGCCAACCGCAAGGACGGCGACCAGCTCCGCGACGAGGACATCATGGAGGAGTTCCGCAAGTACCTCGACGCCGAGCTCCGCCGCCTCGACTACGCCCCGATCGCGTTCGTCACCGCCAAGGACGGCAAGAACGTCCAGGTCGTCGTCGACCTCGCCCAGCACTTGTTCCGCCAGTCGCTCGAGCGCGTCACCACCGGCCGCCTGAACACCGCCATCCGCGCGATCATGACCGAGCGCCCGCCGTCCACCCCGTCCGGCCGCCGCGCCCGCATCTACTACGCCACCCAGACCGACGTCGCCCCGCCCACGCTCGTCCTGTTCGTCAACAACCCCGACTACTTCGACGAGCGGTACCAGCGGTTCATCGTCAACCGCATGCGCGACCTCCTCCCCTACCCCGAGGTCCCGATCAAGCTCCACTTCCGCGCCCGCGCCCAGGGCGAGGCCCGCAAGGCCCAGTCGATCGAGCTCACCGCCCCCGGCCAGGAGTCCGGCGCCGCCCCCGGCGAGGCCCCGGTCGAAGCCCGCCCCGCCCGCCAGCGCACCAGCGAGCGCCAGAAAAAGGCCGACGCCGACAAGGCCAGGAACAAGCCCAAGCGAAGCTCCACTGCCGGCCAGAAATCCCGCTTCGCCAAGCGCCCGTCCCGCAAGTCCACGAAGAACAAGGGCTCGCGCAACCGGCGCTGACCGAGACAAGCCGGGGCACAGCGCACGGGCTCCGCCCGAAGCGCCGCCCCGGATCGGTCGGCGCGCGAACTCCGTCCTGTTTTACGTCTTTTCGTTTTTCGTTTTCAGTTCGCCCTGCATCACTTCGTCTTCGCGTTCCGCGCGAACATGAGGCGCACGCGCCACCGCCACGCCCAGAGCCGCGCCACGACCCCACCGCGCCGCGCAATCGCCTGCACGCCCATGCCGAACACCCGCCGCATCGTCGGCTGCTGGCCGAACTCCTTGTAGCCCGCGGCCGCCGCCTCCATCGCGCCGCGCGCCCGGTCAATCGAGACGGTCGCCCGGCCGTCCGCCGCCGCGCACATCGCCGCAGTCACGTCGTACACGAACTGCCGCTGTTGCGGCTGCGCCTCCCGCGACACCCCGTCCAGCCGGCTCCGCGCGCTCGCCGTCTGTCCAGTCCACGCCTCGTCCAGCGCCTGCCACAGCACCAGCGCATCCCGGCAGTGGTCGGCCGGCAGTTGCAGACCGGCCAGCGTCACCGCCCGCGCGGCCGCGATATCGCCCAGCGCCAAATGCGCCTCGGCGATGTTCGCCACGATCCACCCGCCCACGTCCGCACGCGTCCGCCAGTCCGCCATCCACGCCAGCGCCCGCCGCGGCTGCCACGTGTCGATCAGCGCCGCGCCCACCGTGCCCCAGATCAGCACGTCGTCGCGCACCCACCCGGCGTTCTGCCGCAGAAACGCGTCCAGCGCCGTCCGCCGCAAATCGACCCACAGCGCCTCGACGTACCCGACCGCCAGCATCCGCACGTTCTCGGGCAGCTTGCCGTCCGGCGCGACGGCCTCCTCCCGCAGCCGGTCGACCCGCGCCTGGAAGACGTGGCCCGCGTCCGCCAGCGCCATCTCACCCCCGAAAAACCGCGCCAGCCCGGGCCGCTCCGCCGGCTCAACCACCACGTGCCACATCGCCCGGTCGGCGTCCTCGGCCCACCCCACACTCGCCATCGCGCCCAGCGCGATCTTGAGCGGCGTCCGGTCCAGGTCGGGCGCACGACACAAATCGCCCATCGCCGCCGCCGCCTCGTCCTGCAAATCCTGCCGGCATGCGAGCTGCACCCGCCGCGACTGCGTGAGCGACCCGCGCTCGTGCGGCAGCACCGCGTCCAGCACGCGCGCGGCCTCGTCGACCGCCCCGCCCGCCAGCTTGAGGTCGAACAGCCCGTACGCCGCGAACGCGTACGTCGGGTCCAGCTCCAGCGCCCGCCGGTACGCCGCCATCGCCTTCCCCGCCTGATCGAGCCGCTCGTGCGCGTCGCCCAACAGCCCCCACGCGCCGGGCGCGAGCGGCGCCGTCTCCGTCAGCTGTTCCGCCGCCTCGGCGAACTCCGCGTTCCGCCCACGGTCGCGCTCCCACTCGGCCAGCATGCTCCAGCCCCAGGCGTACTGCGGGTCCTCCGCCAACACCTCGCGCATGCGGTCGCACGCGGTCGCCAAATCGCCCGCGATCGACACGACCCACGCCGCCCGCCCGCGCAGGCGCACCGGGACCGCCTCCCCGAACGCCGCCGGCCGGCATGCCGCGTCGGCGTCCGCGATCCGCCCGGCCCGCGCCAGCACGTTCGCCCGTGCGTCGTGACCGTCCACGTTCAACGGCTCGAGCGCCACCGCCTTGTCCAGCGCCGCCAGCCGCTCGTCCAGCGTCTCCGGGCCGTCGAGCATCTGCGCCAGCGTGAGCCACGACGCCGCCTCGCCCGCGCGCCGCCCCGCAACCTCCCGCGCCAGCTCCGCCGCCAGCCCGGGCCGGCCCGCCTCGGCCGACCAGTACCGCAGCATCCGCCACGCCCAGTCGTAGCTCGGCTGGAGTGTGACGGCCGTCCGGATCGCCTCGATCGCCCGGTCGCGGTCGTCCAGCTTCCAGCACGCCTCGGCCATGTACCCGTGGTTCGCCGCGTCCAGCGGCGCGAACGCCAGAGCGCCTTCCAGCACCCGCCGGGCCTCGGCGAACTCCCCCCGCCGGTTGTGTACGTCCGCCAACTGCCGCACCGCCGGCCCCCAGCCCGGCGCCAGCTCCAGCGCCGTCTTGAGCGTCTCCTCCTCGCCCAGCGTGTCCCCCTTCTGCCCGCGGATCACCGCTAAATCCAGCCACATCTTGGCCAGCAGCGGGAACCGGTCCGCCGCCTCCTTCGCCACCGCCTCGGCCTCGTCCAGCCGCCCCATGTCCGCCAGTTGCCGCGCCTTGGCCGCCCACGCGTGCCACAAGTCCGGCCGGCTCGCCAGCGCCTCGCCGAGCGTCCGCAAAATCTCCTCACCGTCGAGCGTCCCGCGCGCCAGCACCCGGTACGCCAGCAAACCCTCGCCCGCCGTCACCTGGCGCACCAGCTCGGCGCAGATGAACGCCAGCACCTCGCGCCGCTCGTCCCGCGTCGCCGCCAAATCGAACAGCGTCGCCATCGCCGTCTCGTTGTCGACCGACAGCCGGATCGCCTCGCGGCACGCATGCCGCGCCTGCGCCGTCAGGCCGGCGACCTCGTACACGCGTGCCAGCACCCCGTGCGCCGCCGTGTGCAGCGGCTCCAGTCGCAGCGACTCCTCCGCCGGCGCGATCGCCTCTGCCGCCCGCCCGGCCTGCACCAGCGCCAGCGCCAGTTCGCGCAGCAGCCAAGCGTCCGTCGGCCGCGACTCCAGCAGCCGCCGAACCGCCTGCTCGTACGCCCCCGCGTCCTCCTGCCGAAGCCAGCCGAGCAGGAGTTGGTGCAGTGGGTAGTTGTGCTCGAACCGCGCGCACACCGCGCGCAAATGCGCGACCGCCGCCTCGCGCCCGCGCGTCTCGGCGATCAGCTGCACGACGTTCTCGTTCGCGTCCAGCGCGAGCGGGTCGGCCTTCAGCACCGCCTCCCAGTCCGCCAGCGCCGCCGCCAGCTCGCCCCGGTACGTCGCCACCGTCGCCCGCACGCGCCGCAGCGCGGTCGGGTGCGCCTTGCCCTCGGCCCGGGCCAGCAGCTCGACCGACCGCGCCGTCCGCCCGTACCGAGCGCACTGGTCCGCCATGAACAGCATCAGGTCGGCGTCGTCCGGCCGCTTCTTCAAACCCTTGTCGAGCGCGGCGAACGCCTCGGGCGTCCGGTCGACCGCCGCCAGCGCGCGGAACAGCGTGATCGCCGGCACCGCCGACCGCCCGCCGAACCGCGCGAACCGGTCCGCGACCAGCGCGATCGCGTCCGCCGCCTTTCCGAAGTACCGCGCCGCGCTGAAGTACATCACCGCCAGCCGGTCGTCCTTATCGTTCAAACACGTCGCGACCCGGTACAGGGCCAGCGCCTCCTCCCGCTCGCGCGCCTGCCAGAGCAGGCTCGCCAGTGCGCCGTATCCGATCGCGTCGCCCCCGCGATACCGCACGTACCGGCGGAGCATCCGCGTCGCCCGCGGCAACTCCCGCGGGTCGTTCGCCAGCTCGTTCGCGTACTGGAACGAGAACACAAGATCCGCCTTCGGTGCGGCCGCCGCCGCCGCCAGCGTCTCCAGGATCTCGCTCCGCCGCGACAAATCGCGCAGCAGCCCGAGCTTGCCCAGTTGCAGCACCGGGTCGTCCGGGAACTGCGCGATCAGCGCCTCGGTCGCCGCCAGTTGCTCCGCGTGGTCCGAGTCGTACGCGCCGATCGACCGCCGCGCCCAACACACGAGTCGTCCCGGCGCATCCTCCGGCGCGGGCGCGGCCGCTTCCTCACCTTCTGCCGCTTGCGGCTTCGCCCCGATGCCCGGGCGCTCGCGTTTGTCCAACTCGATCATCTCACCGTATGCCGCTAGCGCCGCCTCGCGACGATGCGCCACCAACCCCGTCTGCACCCGGTAAAACAGGTGGTAAAGCCCCACCTCCGGCAGGTCCAGTCCGTCGAACAGCTCCGCCCGGTCCGCCGGCACCATCGCCATCGCCCGGGGCCCCGTCGACTTGTACACTTCCACCAGCCCGTCCGCCTGCACCTCTCCCTCGTGCTTCGTCGACGGGTCGCGCAGGAGCAGCGTGTGCCGCCGCGCGTCGTACCCGATCACCGCCTGCAGGTGAGCGCTGGTCGTCTCGGTCGTCGTCAGCGTGAACGGCACGCCCCGGTCGATCAGCGCGACCGCGCTCGCCCACGTCGCCCGGAACTCTCGGCATACAAACCCGTTCCGCTCCGCCCACGCCCGCTCGCTGTGGGCCGGCGTCCCGTCGTAGCAGATCTCCTCCACCACCTCCGGGTGCTCGACCGCCTTCCCCCAGAACCGCGCCAGCGCCGCCAGCGTCGCCGGCCCACACGTCATGTGGTCCTGCCGCACGAACGGCACCTTCAGCTCGACCCGCTCCTTCCCCGTCAGGTCCGCCGACAACCGCTCGGCGATCTTCGCATGAAACCCCTTCCCCGCCTGCCGCGCCAGCTCCGCGGCGGCCGCGTAGTCCCCGCACGCGTACGCCGCGTCGCACCGCCGCGCCGACAGGAACTTCAAATAATCCTTGTCCGCCATCGGGCTCAGCTCGACCACGCGCTCCCACAGCGCCCGCGCCCGCGGCTTGTCCCCGGCCTCGCCCACTAGCGCCGCCAGGTGCCCGACGATCGCCGAGCTCTGCGTCCGCGCCGCCGCGTCGTCCAGCAGCGCGATCGCCTCGGCGTCGCGATCCATCATGATCAGCATCTCGGCCGCGAACTGCAGTGCCGGCCGGTACAGCGGGCTCAGCGCCAGCGCCCGCATCGCGCTCGCCAGCGCGTCGGCCGGCTTGTCCTGCTGGTTCAAAATCGACGCCCGCTCGATGTGGATCCAGGCGCGGTCCGGCGCGATCTCCAGCGCCCGGCCGATCCCCCGCTCGGCCGTCGCGAAGTCGCGCAACATCGCCGCTATCATCGCCTCGAACGCCAGCCAGTCCGCCAGCACCTCCGGGTCGCGCCCATCCGGCGCGCCACACCGGGTCATGAACTGCCACGTCTCGTACGGCCCCCGCCGCTCGATGATCGCCCGGGCGTAGTAATAGCGCGCCAGCCGGTGCGCCGGCTCGGCCCGGTACGCCCGCAGGTGGAGCACCCGCGCCAGCCGCGCCGCCCCGAGGTTGCCCGCCAGACGCCCCGCCATGATCCGCGCTTCGGCCCCGCACCACCGGTCGAGCGGGCCGACCGTCAGCGCCACTTCAAGCGCATCAAGGTTCCGCCCGCCCACGTACAGATCGTGGACCCGCGCCAGCACGTCCGCGGGCACGGTCACCGCCGCCAACCGCGCGGCCGGCACCGGCGCATCGACGTTCGTCGCCGCAGTCGCCGCGTCCGTTCCGTCGCCCGCCGTCGCCACTAGTCCGATGTGAGTCTCGTCGTTCACGCGCCGTCCTTGTTCGAGGCGTCGATCCGCTCGGATAATGACGTTCCGCCGCCCGTTCCCTCTGACAGCCCCTTTGCACCGTGCTATGCAATTTTCGAAGGGGCGGATTCTAAATGCGGTGCCGCCGATTCACCACGATTTTCCGGGCCCGTGCCATCCGCACGAACGAGTGTGATCCCCCCTACTACCCGGTGTGTACTCTTGCCATCGGACCCGCCAAATCGTATCTCGGTGACTAACGGACCTCGCGCCCCCGGCGTCCAAACCGGGCCCGCGTCCCGCGATACCCGACTGCCCGATCACCCGCGACCGCCCGCTCATGATGAAAGCCCACACCAAGTACCTGACCTTCAATACCCACAAGAAGCGGGAATACATCAACGTCACCGCCGAGGTCGAGCTCGCCGTTAGGGAGGCGCAGATCGCTGAGGGCATGGTGCTCGTGTCGGCCATGCACATCACCGCCGGCGTCTTCGTCAACGACAACGAGTCCGGTTTCCTCAAGGATCTCGACGATTTTCTCGAGCGCCTCGCCCCAGAAGACGGCTACTACCGCCACCACCAGACCGGCGAGTCCAACGGCGACGCCCACCTGAAAAACATCCTGGTCCACCACCAGATCATCCTCCCCATCACCCGAGGCGTGCTCGACCTGGGCCCTTGGCAGCAGGTCTTTTATGCGGAGTTCGACGGCCAGCGCAACAAGCGCCTCGTCATCAAGGTCATGGGAGAATGACCACAGCGGCATGGTCACCGTCGGTGACCATGTCCTCCCACCGCAGACAAAACAAACCCAAAAATCTCCCTCCCAGCGCGATCCTTCGCCGTCCCGTCGGCGTATTACTCTGACTTGGGGATCAACGGAAACGACCTCTGGGCAGACAACAAAGGGCCGGTGACCGCGTCGCCAAGTTCGAAACTGACGAGCCCGGAAAGATTTTTGGTCACAGCCGTTGACACCCTGATGGAAGGCGATATTATTCGCGACCCCACCGACGGAAACGCCGACCGGGACGGACGACACGGTTGCGGTAACGAAAGTGCCGACAACGGTTTGTGAGCGAGCCGAAAGGCGAAGTTCACAGCTCTTTGACAAGTGAATAGTTCGGACGCCG
>DASPKW010000398.1:0-5535 GCA_035627895.1 Tepidisphaeraceae bacterium
CGCGCCGGTGTTGTACACCGTCATGCCGCGGCGCAGGCCCTCGGAGGAGCTTGGCGATGTCCGCGCACGCCTTGAGCAGCGGCTCGACGTCCGTCAGCCCCAGCATCGTCGCGGCGTCGCTCTTGGCGTTCTTCGGGTCGGGGTGGCACTCGAGGAACAGGCCCTGCACGCCGGCGGCGACGGCGGCGCGGGCGAGCAGCGGGGAGTATTCCGGGTGCCCGCCGCTGGTCGTGCCCAGGCCGGCGGGGAGCTGGGTCGAGTGCGTCACGTCGAACACGACCGGGCAGTGCGTCTGGGCCATGATGGCCAGGCCGGTGAAGTCGTTGACGAGCCGGCCGTACCCGAAGAACGTGCCGCGCTCGGTAAGGAGGATCGGCGTGGCCCCGGCCACGTCCTGCCGGGCGGCGCGGACCTTCTGCACGGCGAGCGCCATTTCCGACGGGGCCATGAACTGGCCCTTCTTGATGTTGACGGCCCGGCCCGTCGCGCCGCACGCCTGGAGCAGATCCGTCTGGCGCGCGAGGAAGGCGGGCACCTGGAGCAGGTCGACGACCGGCGCCACCTTCGCGGGGTGAGATGATTCGTGAACGTCGGTCAGCACCGGCACGCCCAGCTCGGATTTCACGCGCTCGAGGATCTTCACGCCGTTCTCCAGGCCCGGCCCGCGGAACGAGGCGTTGGACGAGCGGTTGGCCTTGTCGAACGACGCCTTGAAGACGTAGCCCAGGCCCAGCGAATCGCAGACCGACTTCACCTGCCGGCCGATTTCGAGGCAGAGGTCGAGCGACTCGATCACGCACGGGCCGGCGATGACGAACAGCGACGTGGCGGGGCGTGTGATGACGGGGGTGATGTCCATGGTCGGTCGTCCATTGTCCATGGATCGGGCGCGGATGCCACGCGCCTCGCGCGCGCTTCCGTCATCCTGAGCGCAGCGAAGGATCTTGCTTGAACGTCGAGGGCCGGTGGACGGTGGCGAGGGTGTTCGAGGTCGACTTCCCAAAGTCGAAGCGATTGTGCCGTTCGAGGCTGGATCCTTCGCTGCGCTCAGGATGACGGTGGGGCGCCCGGCGCGTTGCTACGGCGCAATGAACCCCACCCGCACCGTGGACAACTCCATCTCCGCGGGCGTGAACCCCGCCGGGTCGCCATCCGCCTGCAATTCGACAGCTCGATCCGCCGTCACGCGCACCCGCGTCCCCTTCGTGTACACCACGCCCTCCCCGTGGACGTGTTCGCCCAGCGCGGCGGTCATGAAGTGGTTGATCAGTTCGCCCGGCGAGCGCGCCGGCATGATGCAGATGTCGAGCACGCCGTCGTCCGAGCGCGCGTGGGGGAGGATCTCGAACCCGGTGCCGTACTCCTTGACGTTGCCGACCCAGCAGACGCCCTGGCGCATCGCCCAGACGGTCCGGCCATCGACCTCGACGCCGATGCGCGGGTACGTATAGCCGGCCAGCGTCTCGAACGCGGGGCGGAAGTAGCTGGCGATGCCGATCGGCCCGCGGCGGACGCGGTCGAGCGCGTGGACGATCGCGCCGTCGATCCCGACGCCGACCATGAGCAGGAACAGGCGCCGGACCGGCGCGCCTCCGTCCGCCGGCGCGGTGCGGACGACGCCGGTGTCGAGGTGGACGATGCGGGCGCGCTTCAGCGCGGCGACGGCGCGCTCTTCAAGTCCCCGGATCGACAGCGCGACGCCCAAATGCCGGCCCATGAGGTTGGCCGTGCCCATCGGCACGACCATCACGCCCGGCCCTTCGTTCGCGCCGTGGTCCGTCACGCGCTCGACGACGGAGCGGAGCGTGCCGTCGCCCCCGATCGACACGGCGGCGGTGATATCGGCGGTGACCTCGGGCGCGGCCTTGAGCGGGTGCTCGAGCACCACGCGCGCGTCCCACTGCTCTTGCCGAAACCGCTCGGCGAGCGATTCGGCCAAGCGCCGGCCCTTCCCCCGTCCGGCGATCGGGTTGGCGAAAATGGCGATCCGCTGGTGCACCGTAACCTCCGCGCGAGACGCACGATACGCGGGGAACGGCGCGATGACTACTCCCCGAGCGGATGCGGTCGCAAAGACGCCACGGCGCAAAGGTTCGGAGGAAGAAAAATAAGCAAGAGTAAGATGATTTCCGCATGTGCGGTTTGAGTTCGGGGTGCCCACCCATTCACAAGATATTTCATGTGCTGAGGATATGACCGAAATCGTTGCTTGGACATGGCGGTTTGGGGCGGATTGACACGTCCGCAGGGCGCTCTTATCAGTTGTTCTCTATCCCGCCGGTGTGCCGCTGGCGGGTCGTTTCGGTTCGAACACCTTTCATCACACCCCGATCCACTTATGAGCGAATCTTCCGTTTCGTCGATCAATGAGCGCGCGGCCGAGGAATACTTCAAGAAGGGCGTGGAGGCCGACAACGGCTCGCTGCACGAGAAGGCCCTGGAGTTCTACGAGCGGGCGCTGAACGAGAACCCGGACCACGAGCAGGCCGCGTTCCGGCTGGCGACGCTGTACGACCGCCGGGCCGAGGACGCCAAGGCGATCGAGCTGCTCGAGCGGATCTGCACGTCGGCCCCGGTGCACGTCAACGCGCTGATCAATTTGGCGATCCTGTACGAGGACAACAACCACTACGAGGAAGCCTACCGCTGCCTCGACGCGGTCCTGCGGACCAACCCGAACCACGAGCGGGCCCGCCTGTACATGAAGGACGTCGAGTCGGCCCGCAGCCAGTTCTACGACGACGACGACCGCCGCGGCGGCGGCGGGCGCGACGCGGTGCTGAACATCCCGATCACCGACTTCGAGCTGTCCGTCCGCAGCCGGAACTGCCTGAAGAAGATGAACATCCGCAGCCTGGGCGATTTGCTCCGCACGAGCGAGCCGGAACTGCTGTCGTACAAGAATTTCGGCGAGACGAGCCTGAACGAGATCAAGGCGCTGCTGGCGAGCAAGGGCCTGCGGCTCGGGCAGGCGCTGGAGGACCCGAAGGCGGCCGGCGGGGCGACGATGCGGAAGCCGTCGGCCGTGGTCGCGGGCAACGTGCCGGTCGAGGTGCTGAGCAAGTCGGTGTCGGACCTCGAGCTGAGCGTCCGCAGCCGCAAGGCGCTGCAGCGGCTGAACATCAATTTGCTGGGCGAGCTGGCGAGCCGCACCGAGGCCGAGCTGCTCGGGTGCAAGAACTTCGGGCAGACGTCGCTGAACGAGATCAAGCAGCAGCTGACGACGTTCGGCCTGGGGCTGCGGAAGCTCGAGGATTGATCGAGGTTGGTCGGACATTGGATCTTGGCGACGCCCGCGCTGGTTGCGCGGGCGTCGTCGTTTTGTCAGCGAGAACTGATACGGGCGTTCTCGCGACCGGCGTGGAACCTGTCATCCCGAGGAATGAGGGATCCGGCCGGGAGCGGCGAGGCCCGTTCGACTTTGGCGATCGGTGCTCGAGAGCGAACCGCCAACGTCCACGGGCCTTGGCCTGCCGGCTAGATCCCTCGTTCCTCGGGATGACAGTCAGGACGCCCTCGCGCGCCGCCGGGCGCTGCCGACCCGTCACCCGCCGATTGAGTTCATTCCCCGACTTGTTACGGTGGTCCGGCGCGCGGGCCGGATGCCCGGAGTGCGCGCGCGGACGCCGGCATGGACGCCACGACACCCGCCAATTTCGCCCGGATCGCGCGCGGCGGGGTGGCCGTGGTGGTGGCGATCGTCGTCGTGGTCGGGCTGGTCGTGTGGCGGCCGGGGTGTTCGGCGGCGCCGCCGGCGGTGGGGGGGTCGGGGGCCGCGCCGGTGATTCGGGTGCGGCTGCTAGCGAATGTGGATCAGGCGGCGATTACGTGTGCCGTGGCGCCGGACTACCGGCTGGGGGCGGCGCCGGGCCAGAGGCTGGGTGGCGAGGGGAATGCCGCGTTTAACTTGACGCTCGGGGCACAGGGGTGGAGCGCCGGCGAGTCGAAGCTCGGCGGGGCGTCGCCGGCGGGGGTGAGCGCGTCGGCGGTGCTCATTTTGAGCCCGGCCCAGGTCGGGTCCGTGACGGTCAACGGCGTGGCGTACCGCGGGGCGCTGCGGTTCGTGCCGACGGCGGCGGGGCGGTTCGACGTGGTCAACGACGTGGCGCTGGACGACTACCTCGCGGCCGTCGTGGCCGGCGAGATGTACCCGGGGTGGCACGAGCAGGCGTACCGGGCGCAGGCGATCGTGGCCCGGACGTACGCCCTCTACGAGCGGCAGACGGCGGGCACGGGGCGGCACTGGGACGTGTACCCCGACACGCGCAGCCAGATGTACGGCGGGCTGCCGGCCGAGACGAAGTGGGCCCGCGCGGCGGTCGCCGAGACGGCGGGGATCGTGCTGGCGGCGCCGGACGCGGACGGCCAGCCGCGCATCTTCAAGGCGTACTTCTCATCCTGCTGCGGGGGCGTGTCGCAGTCGGCGGCCGACGCGTTCGGCGAGGGGTACGTGCCGGCGCTGTCGGACCAGAACGTGTACGCGGCGTGCCGGGCGTCGCCGCGGTTCAACTGGGGGCCGGTCGAGGTGTCGAAGTCGGACCTGACGGCGCGGTTCGTGCGGTTCGGGCAGCGGCGCGGCCGGCCCGAGGCGAAGATGGCGACGATCACGCGGATCGACGTGCAGCAGGAGAACCGCTGGGGCCGGCCGATCCGGTTCCTCGTGACGGACCTCCGCGGGAACAAGTTCAGCTTGTCGGGCGAGGAGTTCCGCTGGGCGGTGAACACGGGGGCGCCGGAGGGGTCGACGCTGTACAGCTCGTTCGTGAAGGTGATCAGCGACTCGGACCGCATTTTGTTCGTCGAGGGCCACGGCTGGGGCCACGGGGTCGGCCTGTGCCAGTACTGCGCGGAAAAGCGGGCGGAGGACGGCCTGGCCCACGAGCACATCCTGCTGGCGGCTTACCCGACGGCGTCGCTGGTGAGAGCCTATTAGGGCGGGCCGTTCTCCAGCCATTCGATTCACCACGGAGGCACGGAGACACGGAGGAGAAGAAGAGAGTTAGCCACCGATGCTCACAGATGGGCACAGACGAGAAGGCGATTGATCTGTGGCCGTCTGTGTCATCTGTGGCTGACTCTTTTTGTTTTCTCTTCTCTGTGCCTCTGTGACTCTGTGGCGAATTCGTTTCGCGGGAACGTCCCCGCTTGCGCGGCCGCGACGGCCATTCATACGCCACGGAGGCACAGAGCTACAGAGAGGGGAGCGGAGAGTTTAGCCACGGATGCTCACAGATGGTCACAGATGAGAAAGACGATTCATCTGTGCGGTGTAGCGTGCCGGAAGAAATATTTGAGTCGGGCGGGGCGAGGTGACTGAGTGGTTTGCGGTAACGCGGGTGGGGGCCGGGGGTTGGGTGGAGGGAGGGGGCCGGGGAAAAGCGGGCAAAACCGGGCAAAACCGGGACTTTTCGGGACTTTTCGGTACCGATTCGGTTCCTTTCGGTACCGGGGTCGTGGTGGCGGGGTCGGATGTCAAAGAGCGCGGTGCGTCCACCTAATGGGCGGTGTCACGCGGGCGTGGTGACGGGCGCGCAC
>DASPKW010000399.1:0-8792 GCA_035627895.1 Tepidisphaeraceae bacterium
GGAGAGCACTTCGGGTTTCGAAAGCGACTTGGCGACGGCGAGTTCGAGGAGCGTGTCGTCGGGCGTGCTGCTCCAGAGGAAGTAGGAGAGGCGGCTGGCGAGGGCGAAGTCGTCGAGCTTGCCGGGCTGTTCCCAGAGGAATAGGAACTCGGGGGCGCAGAGGATGGCTTTGAGGCCGGCGCGGACGGCGATCTCGAAGGATTGGCCGGCGTCCATCTGGGTCTTGACCAGGTCGACGAACGGCTTGATTTCCGCGGGTGCGACGGGCCGGCGGAACGCGCGGCGCGCGAGCTCGGCGAGCGGCTTTTCGGCGTCGGCGGCGGTCGCCTTCTTCAGGTCGAGCGTGCCGAAGATCCGCCGGTGACCGGCGGGCGGCCAGGTCGGGTGAATCGGCCCCTCGACGCGCACGGGCATGACGGCGACGCCGGGCCCCTTGTACTCGGCGGCGCCGTCTGTGGTGTTGAGCGACTGGTTGCCCAGGCCGTGGGTGAGGACCTTGATCGTGCCGTTGACGGGCAGGTACTCCGTGAACTCGATGACGCGCGGCTTGTCGGGCGTGGGGGGGAGGTCGTAGTAACCGACGGTGCGGCGGCGGGGGAGCTTGGGGTCGAACGAGCCGGCCATCAGGTGCATCGTGCGGTCCTGGCCGGGGCTCTGGTAGGCGTAGGCGCGGACCTGGAAGCGGTACCAGCCCTCGGCCGGGGCCTTCCACCGGTCGAGCATGCTCGAGTTCTCGCGCGAGTTGAGATAGACGAACGTGCCGTCGGGCAGGTACTTCACGCCCTGTTTCAGGCGGTAATCGTTGGGGTTGCCGAGGCCGGGGCCCATGCCCACGACCCACCCGCGCCGGAAGACTTCGGGCCCGGATTGGATGGCCTGGTCAAGGGCGACGTCGGCGGCTTCGAGGTAGCGCTCCATGAGGACGCTGGAGACGTTGAGGGCGGCGGCGACGGTGTCGAAGCCCTCGGCCGAGCCGTCTTCGGGCAGGATGTCCTTCACCCAGACGTTCACGCCCAGCAGATCGCGGATCGAGTTTTCGTATTGGGTGCGGTTGAGCCGGCGGAGGACGACGCGGCCGGTGACGTTGCGGCGGGCGAGGTCGGCGGCGACGAGGTGGGTCTTGATCACGCCGGTGACGGTGGTCACTTCGGCGGGGGTCGGGCGCGGCCTTTTCTTGGGCGGCATTTCGCCGGTGGCGATCTTGTCGAACGCGTTGACCCAGGCCTTGTGGGTCTTGGGGTCGGCGAGGAGGGCGGGGAGGTCGTCGAGGCGGACGCCGCCTTCCTGGACGGAGTCGTCGTGGCACTCGAAGCAGTGCTTGGCGAGGAAGGGGCGGACGTTGTCGCGGAAGGCCTGCTCGCGCGCGTCGAGGGCGCGGGCGGGTGAGGTCAAGAGACACACCGCGAGCGCGGGCAGGACGAACGATGGGCGGAGTCGGTTGGACATCGGTGAGGGCGGGCTTCCCCGGATTGCGGTTCTGGGTATCTACCGGCGCGGGATCCCCGTGTTTGCAGCGATCATGTCGGGGGGACTACAGAAGATCAAACGAACGCGGGGGAAGGTGGTTCGTAGGTTTCGATGAGGTGGGAGGGGTTCTCGCGCAACCTCTTTTGGACGCTGGGCTTGTCGGGCGCGTCCGGATGCGTTGGTTCGTGTGATGAGCGTTGAAGAGGCGCGACGTGGATGCGACCAGAGGACCATCCTGGATGCGAGTGCCGTTGGACGCGCTGGGCAAGCCCAGCGGCTAAGCGGGGCGTGCGGGGTCGATTCGGGGAGGCGCGAACGCTCGTCAAGTTGGTCGGAGCGCGCGACACGACTACCATGCGTCGCGATGTCGTCGCGGAAGAAGAAATCAAATCAGCAGGGAGCCAAGACGAGTCGGCCGGTCGAGCGGGCGGCGCGGGCGGACGTTGATCCGAAGAGCCATCGCCGGCTCGCTCCTACATTCATTGCGGCTGGGATCGCGGCCCTCGTGGTTCTTGGGCTGCTGATCCTGGCGCTGGAGCTGCGGCGCTGGGCCGTCGCGCCGGGCGACGCACCGGCGGCGCCCGTGGTCGATGCGGCGGCCGATCCGCATGCGGGGTTCGCCGGGTCCGCGTCGTGCCGCGCGTGTCACGCGACGGAGTTCGCCAAGTGGGAGCGGTCGCACCACGGGTTGGCCGAGCGCGCGGTCGACCCGAAGTTGGACGCGGCGGCGTTCGAGCCCGAGCGCACGTTGAAGGCCGGGACGCAGCAGACGACGGTGCGGAAGCGCGAGGGGATCTTCGAGGTGGTCGCGAACGGCCTGGCGGACGACGGGAAGGCGGCGCCGGTGACGGTGAAGGCGGAGCGGGTGATCGGCGTGTCGCCGTTGCGGCAGTTTCTCGTCGGCGCACCGGGCGGGCGCTTGCAGACGCTCGAGGCGTCGTACGACCCGCACAAGAACGAGTGGTTCAACGTGTACGGGGACGAGGACCGCAAGCCCGGCGAGTGGGGCCACTGGACCGGGCGGGGCATGAACTGGAACGCGATGTGCGCGACGTGCCACAACACGAACGTGCGCAAGAACTACGATCCGGTTAATGATTCGTATCGCACGACGATGGCGGAAGCGACGGTCAGTTGCGAGTCGTGCCACGGGCCGATGAAGGGGCACGTGGACTGGCAGAAGGTGAACTGGAAGGGGGGGGAGTGGAAGAAGGAGCCGGAGAAGCCAGAAGCCAGAAGCCAGAAGCCGGAAGGGCAGACGGCCCAATCGGCAATTCCGCGCGATCCGACGCTCAAGAAGTTCTCGCGTGCGCAGACGCTGTCGTCGTGCGGCGCGTGTCACGCCCGGCGGGGCGAGCTGACCGGGGCGTTCGTCGCGGGGGATTCGTTCGACGACCACCACTGGCTGACGATCCCGGATCACACGGACCTGTTCTATCCGGACGGGCAGGTGAGGGATGAGGACTACGAGTACACGTCGTTCCTGTCGTCTAAGATGCACGCGGCGGGGGTGAAGTGTATTGATTGCCACGACCCGCACGCGGGTAAGCCGGTGTTGCAGGGGAACGCGTTGTGCATGAAGTGTCATACGGGGTCGTACCCGAACTCGCCGATCATCGACCCGGCGGCGCACACATTTCACCAGCCGACGTCCGCCGGGGCGCTCTGCACGAGCTGCCACATGCCGCAGACCGTGTACATGCAGCGGCACAGTAGGCACGACCACGGGTTTACGATCCCGGACCCGCTGCTGACGAAGGAGTTCAAGATCCCCAACGCGTGCAACCGGTGTCATACGGACAAGGATGCGGATTGGGCGATCGGGCACGTCGACAAGTGGTACGGGGCGAAGATGAACCGCCCGACGCGCGAGCGGGCGCGAATTATCGCCAAGGCGCGGCAGGGGGATCTGGCCGCCAAGGCGGGGCTGCTCAAGGTGCTTGCGGAGGACAAGGTGCCACTGTGGCGCGCGAGCGCCGCGGGACTGCTGGGGGCGCACCTGGACGATCCGGCGGTGATCGCGGCGCTGACGGCGGCGACGGCGCACGCCGAGGCGCTCGTGCGCGAGGCCGCCGCGCGGTCGCTCACGCCGCTGGCCGAGGGGTCGGATTCCGCAGCGATGCCTGAGCCGTACCAGCAGGCGCGCGGCGTGCTGCGGCGACTGCTCGATGACCCGTCGCGGGCCGTCCGCGTCCGGGCGGCCTGGGCCAATCGGGAGCGGATCGATTTAAAGTCGCAGGCCGGGAAGGACCTGCTCGCGTACCTGAATCACAACGCCGACCAGCCGGGTGGGGCCATGCAGATGGGCGTGTGGCACCTGGCCCGGCGGCAGCTCGATTTGGCGGCGAATTGGCTGCAAAAGGCGGTGGCGTGGGACCCGAACTCCGCGCCGCCGCGGGACGCGTATGCGGTCCTGTTGTCGATGCAGGGGAAGGCCGAGGCGGCGGTCGCGCAGCTCAAGGAGGCCGTGCGCATCGACCCGAATGACGCGGAGTTGTGGTTCAAGCTGGGCCTGGCGTACGCGGAAGTCCGCCGGCCGGACGACACGATTCGCGCGCTCGAGACGGCAGTCGCCCGGGCCCCGCGGCACGTTCGCGCGCTCTACAACCTGGGCCTGGCGTACGAGTCCGCCGGCGAACGGGGGAAGGCGATCGACACGCTGGCCCGCGCCGAGCGCGCCGCGCCGGGCGATCCGCAAGTTCCGTACGCGCTGGCGACGATTTACCGGTCGGCGAACCGGCTCGGCGAGGCGCGGGCGGCGGTGATGCGGTGCTTGCAGATCGACCGGAATCACGTGGGGGGGCTGCAGTTGCTACAAGTATTGCGGTGACGGATCGAGTTGCACGGGTGCCATGCTCAGGCCCGGCGCCGACGAACGTGATGCCGCGCAGGCCGGGTCGACGCCGGGTCAACGCCGGGGATGAGCATGTGGGCTCGTGATGACCGCGGGGGGCCGCGGCATGCTCATCCCCGGCGAGTGCGCAACTACCGACAGCAACGTTTATTCTCGCCGGGTCTGAGCATGGCACCCAGGCGTTCGGTCCCAGCGGTCTCCCAAACATCCGGCCCTCTCCCCTGTACATCACATCACACCGCGCATTCTCGCGCGGCGCATCCCTCACGGAGATCGCTCATGCGTCGCCTCGCCGCCCTGATTGCCGCCGCCGCCCTTGCTTTGCCCGTCGTCGCCGCCGACCCGCCCGCGGCCAAGCCGGCCGCGCCGGCCCAGCCCAAGCCCAAGGCGGTCGCCATCATTGACCCCGACGCCGCCGCCAAGGACGCCGACTTCGTCGTTCAGGGCGAGTACGCCGGCGAGATCAAGGGGGAGAAGCGCGGCATCCACGTGATCGCGCTGGGGGACGGTAAGTTCCGCGGCGTCGGGTACGACGGCGGCCTGCCCGGCGACGGCTGGGACCCGTCCCGCCAGAAGTGGGAGGCCGAGGGCGGGCGGGGCGCCGACGGCGTCGTCACCATCACGTCCGAGCACGGCACCGCCACGATCAAGGACGGCGTGTTGACGGTTACTTCGCCCGGCGGCGAGAAGCTCGCCGAGTTCAAGAGGGTGACGCGGCAGTCGCCGACGCTGGGCGCCAAGCCGCCCGAGGGCGCGGTCGTCCTGTTCGACGGCAAGGCGAACGACTTCGCGCCGGGCAAGACCGCCGGCGACCTGCTCACCGAGGGGCAGAACTCGAAGACGAAGTTCGGTTCCGTCACGCTCCACCTGGAGTTCATGCTGCCGTACATGCCGACCGCGCGCGGGCAGGGGCGGGGCAACTCGGGCGTCTACCTCCAGGGGCGGTACGAGTGCCAGGTGCTCGACTCGTTCGGCCTCAAGGGGGAGAACAACGAGTGCGGCGGGATCTACACGATCGCCAAGCCGCGCGTGAACATGTGCCACCCGCCGCTGCAGTGGCAGACGTACGACATCGACTACACCGCCGCGGTGTACGACGGCGGGAAGAAGGTGAAGAACGCGACGATCACGGTGAAGCACAACGGCGTGGTGATCCACGAGAACGTCGAGCTGCCCAAGGGGACGACGGCCGCGCCGGTCAAGGAAGGGGCCGAGCCCGGGCCGCTGCACCTGCAGAATCACGGGAATCCGGTACGGTTTCGGAACGTGTGGATCGTGAACAAGTAGGGTTGGTATTGCCCACCACCGCTCGCGCGATCACCGGACTGCCCTCACTTGCCTCCGGGTCCGCGCCGCTCGGTGGTCGCTTGCGGCGTGGCGGCGTTTGCGCACGATCGCGGCTTGAACCGCCGACCGACAACCTTGCCTTTCCCCGGCGCGCCCTTTAGTCTGCGCCACCTGTGGACGTCACCGTCCGCCACGTCACCCAACTCCCCCGCACGCGCCGCGCGTGCGTCCCTCCCCCTTCCCCAACGAGGTCCCCCCCCCAATGGAATCCCAGAACCCCAACCAAGGGTCGGGCTCCAACTCCGGTCAGCGCGACCGCATCCAGTCCTTCGAACAACTCAAAGTCTGGCAGGAGGCCCATTCCCTGGTCCTCCGCGTCTTTGAGATCACCCCGCGCATTCCGCAGGAACAGCAGGACGGGCTGGCCGTCATCATGGAGAAGGCCGCGATCGAGATCCCCAAGGCGATCGCCGAGGGCTTCAAGCGGCGCGGGTCGCGCAACAAGGCCCACTACTACAACGTGGCCCAGTCCTCGCTCGAGGGCCTGCGGTACATGTTCATCCTCGGGCGGGATTTGAAGTACGACATCCAATTCGACGACATCTGGACGCGCGCCGATCAGGTGGGCCGGATGTTGGATGGCCTGATCCGCTCGATGACCCGCACGACTCAGGGTGGCGATGGCGGCGGGCGGGGTGGCCGAAGCGGGCGAAGAGGTACCGGCCGCGGAACTGAGCGCCGCAACCGCGGCAATCATGAAGATGCGCCGGAGGGGGAAGCGCCCAACTCGTCACATCACGACGACGAATGGGATGATGAGTGATCGAGACTGTGTTTGCCACCGCGGGCTCTTCCCCCGCGGGGGGTCGACCGCGCACCGCGTACGTCCGAACTCCAAAAAACTTTTGCCCGCCGCCGAACCGGCTGCATTCCTCGGCGTAAAACAAGGGTCATCCACGCGATGGCGAGGGGGCAACGACCTGACGCGGATAAAAAAATCCGATCAGGGGTTGAACAAGACCGGGTTCAGAGCGTATAACTCTTCCCGGCAACGAGGAACTGAGGATCACACCGATGACTGAGTCCGCCACGGTGCTTTAACTGTGGCCCCATGGATCAGGCGTCACCCGCGTCTTCGACGCGACTCTCCCTCAACTCGCCTGGAAACGCCAAGGGCCCGACAGGGCACGCGCGTCGATTTTCGCCGTCAGGGCGATGAATCGACCGGCGTTTCCGGAATCGCGAATCGGATTCCAGTCCGAAACGGTCGCCTGCCGATAGCAGGCGTCCCGCGATGAAGTGAGCGGTCAAAAACGGCTTCGGAAATCGCTAAAAAAGATTTCCGCACGACGGGTTGACAAGCCAAAAGCGAACAGTAGTATTCGCGACCCCACCGACGGAAACGCCGACCGGGACGGACGACACGGTTGCGGTAACGAAAGTGCCGACAACGGTTTGTGAGCGAGCCGAAAGGCGAAGTTCACAGCTCTTTGACAAGTGAATAGTTCGGACGCCGCGAGGATGTGAAGAACGACTCGCGCCGACGGCTTACCCCCGTTGGCGCGGGCACTCGAGCATCTTCGTGGTGCACACGCAAAGAAGTGATCCTAGATCATTTCCTTAAGTGAGTAGCCCTTTACGGTGACACGCAAGTGACGCCGGGAAGGGCAAGCCAATCATGAAGGTGTTTGAGCCTTGCACAGCTCTCGGTTGCCATGGCGAGTTCGCTCGTCGTGGGTATCGGAGCTGGAAAGACAAACGCCACGGATGCCCTAGCCGGCGCCGTGGCGGACCCGGGTAGACCTGTCTTGGTCTGCTCGGGTTGGACAAACTCTGTTCGACGATAAACCCCCGGTGAAACCGTCAGTCCCCGTTAAGCAGGCCGCAAGGCCGGTGACGCGGGGCAGGAGGATCCGGTGGGAACGACGAATAACAATTGAAGAGTTTGATCCTGGCTCAGCCTGAACGCTGGCGGCGTGGCTAAGACATGCAAGTCGCACGGGCCGTAGCAATACGGTCAGTGGCGGACGGGTGAGTAATGAATCGCTAATGTACCCCGGACTTTGGGATAGCTGCCCGAAAGGGCAGGTAATACCAGATGAGACCACGGAGAGGCATCTCTCAGTGCTCAAAGGTCCGCCGGTCCGGGCGCAGGCGATTTCGTATCAGCTAGTTGGTGCGGGTAACGGCCCACCAAGGCGATGACGCGTAACTGGTCTGAGAGGACGGCCAGTCACATCGGGACTGAGACACTGCCCGGACTCCTACGGGGGGCTGCAGTAACGAATCTTCCCCAATGGGCGCAAGCCTGAGGGAGCGACGCCGCGTGTAGGACGAAGTCCTTCGGGATGTAAACTACTGTCAGGGGCAACCAAGTTCTGAGGTGCCCCAGAGGAAGAGGCGGCTAACTCTGTGCCAGCAGCCGCGGTAATACAGAGGCCTCGAGCGTTAGGCGGAATCACTGGGCTTAAAGCGCGTGTAGGCGGATCGTTAAGTGTCTTGTGAAATCCCACGGCTCAACCGTGGAACTGCTGGGCATACTGGCGATCTTGGGCCACTCAGGGGCAACCGGAACAAGCGGTGGAGCGGTGAAATGCGTAGATATCGCTTGGAACGCCAAAGGTGAAGACAGGTTGCTGGGGGTGTGCCGACGCTGAGACGCGAAAGCCAGGGGAGCAAACGGGATTAGATACCCCGGTAGTCCTGGCCCTAAACGATGTCCACTGGGTCGCGGCCCCTTGACGGGGGTCGCGGCCGGAGCAAAAGTGTTAAGTGGACCGCCTGGGAAGTACGGTCGCAAGGCTAAAACTCAAAGGAATTGACGGGGGCTCACACAAGCGGTGGAGCATGTGGTTTAATTCGAAGCAACGCGCAGAACCTTACCTGGGCTTGACATGCTAGGATTATCCCGGTGAAAGCCGGGTAGGCCCCGCAAGGGGTACAACTAGTACAGGTGCTGCATGGCTGTCGTCAGCTCGTGTCGTGAGATGTCGGGTTAAGTCCCTTAACGAGCGAAACCTTTGCCCTTAGTTACCACCGGGTCATGCCGGGGACTCTAAGGGGACTGCCGGTGTCAAACCGGAGGAAGGTGGAGATGACGTCAAGTCCTCATGGCCTTTATGCCCAGGGCCACACACGTGCTACAATGGCGTCGACAAAGCGACCCGAGAGCGCGAGCTGGAGG
>DASPKW010000400.1:0-8713 GCA_035627895.1 Tepidisphaeraceae bacterium
AGAACCCGACCGCCGAGGGCCCCGACTGGGAACGCCCCGCGTCGATCGAGCTCCTCGACCCGGGCAGGGGGGGCGTCGCCGGCCCCGGCTTCCAGATCGACGCCGGCCTCCGCATCCAGGGCGGCAACTCGCGCGTCCCCGCCAACCAGCCCAAGCACGCCTTCCGCGCCCTCTTCAAGAAAAAATACGGCCCCGGCAAACTCGACTTCCCCCTCTTCGGCGCCCACACCGGCAAACTCGACACCGTCGTCTTCCGCAGCACCTACAACAACAGCTGGACCCACTGGGACCCCGCCCAACACCACCGCGCCGACTACGTCCGCGACGGCTTCGCCCGCCTCACCCAGCGCGACATGGGCCACCCCGCCGTCCGCCAGCGCTACGCCCACCTCTACCTCAACGGCCTGTACTGGGGCCTCTACGACCTCACCGACCGCCCCGCCGACGCGTGGGCCGCCGCCGTCGTCGGCGGCAAGCGCGACCACTACTCCATCGTCAACTCCGGCGAGCCCGTCTCCGGCCCACCCACCAAAACCGACCCCAAGGGCACCACCCGCGCCGCCGCCGACTGGCGCGCCCTGTTCGAAGCCGTCCGCAAGGACATGACCGTCCCCGCCCACTACCACGACGTCACCACCCGCTTAGTCGAGCCGACCGCCCTCGCCGACTACATGATCCAGCAGTTCTTCGCCGGCAACCTCGACTGGGACTTCCACAATTACTACGCCTACCGCGACACCGACCCCGCCGCCAAAGTAAAGGGCTGGCGGTTCGTCTCGTGGGATTCCGAGCGCACCCTCGAAAACCTCGACGACAACGTGACGGGCGTCAACACCACCGGCCACCCGACCGAAGTCTTCCGCCGGCTGATGACTAACCCCGACTTCAAACGCCTCTTCGCCGACCGCGCCCACCGCGCCCTCACCAACGACGGCCCCCTGACCCCCGCCAAAAACATCGCCCGCTACAAATCCCTCGCCGACCAGATCCAAAACGCCGTCGTCGCCGAATCCGCCCGCTGGGGCGACAACCGCGGCGGCCCCTACACCCGCGCCACCTGGCGCGCCGAAACCACCCGCCTCCTCACCACCTACCTCCCCGCCCGCACCGACCGCGTCGCCAAACAATTCGCCACCGCCGGATTCACCCCGGCCATCGCCCCCCCAACCCTCACCCCCCACGGCGGCAAAGTCCCCCCCGGCCACACACTGTCGATCACCCCACCCGCCGGCACAATCGTCCACTACACGACCGACGGCGTCGACCCCCGCGTCCCTGCCACCGCCACCACCCCCGGCGGCGCCATCTCCCCCGCCGCCCGAGCGTACGACCCCGCCAACCGCCCGGCCCTGACCGCATCAACCCCCGTCAAAGCGCGTGCGCGCTCCGCCAAGGGCGAGTGGAGCGCGCTGACCGAGGCGACGTTCGTCATGGACCCAGCGCCCCCGAAGTAACCCCACCACCCCTTTTCGCCGCCGGGCTTGCCCAGCGCGTCCAACGGCGCTCCCTTCACGCGTCCTCAATCATCCCGCCCCCACTCGACCGGCGTCCGATCGACGAACCGCACCCAGTAAAACCCGTCCGGGTCGTACGAAAACCCAAAATCCAACCGGAACCCGTTCCCCGCACCGACCACCAGCCCGTCCGGAACGATCACGTCGTCGGGCTGCGACAGCGCATCGAGAGCGGCGGCCCCGCGCAAGTACTCCGTCGCCGCCCGCGCCAGGTCGTCGATCTCCTCGACGAACATGATCACGCGCGCGACCTCCGTCTCCCGAGGCGCGCCGCCCGCACTTTCAATGTCAACGTCGATCCCGCGCACCTGACCGGACCACCACCGCCCGTCTGTGGAGGACATTTCCCCGAGTCCCGGTATCACCCGCGTCACCCGCCGCGCCTCGCGCTGCCGCTCCTCGCGCCCCGCCCGCCAGACTTCCACAACGAACCGGACGATCCACAACAACGCCCACAGCAGCAACGCGCCGATCGCGGCAAGCAAGGCGATCATCGACGCTTCGATCATCGTCACGGCCAAGGGAGGTAAAGCCCGCGCGCCAGTCACGCCGCCTCGACCGCCGCGTACACCTTCCCGTGGCGCTTCAGCCACTCAACGTCCCCCGCCTTCGCGCGCTCCTCAACCTGGCGCAGCAACTCCACCACCCCCGGTTCGAACACCGCTTCGCTCGGATCGGCGTCCGGAATGACCGCCTCCACCTCCACCGCCACCACGAACCGGTCCGTCCTGACCAACCGCGTCCGCCGAACTCGTTTGCCGGGCAAGTTCATAAGGTCACTCATCGAAATAGTGTACGGTGACGAGCTTCGCCACGCCTGCCGAAACCATGTGTGACCACACGGCCTTCACCGGCGTCCCGTCCGCCAACGTCTGCTCGACTTCGATCGCCGGATTCGGGTAATCGTTCGGCCGTTCGACGATCAGGTCGCCATCTTCGATTCCCTCGACAACCTGCCATTCCAGCACGCCCCGCTCGTCCAACCGCTCCGCCGCGTGCTGACCCACGACGTACCGGCCACTCGTCACCAACGCCCGGATCGTTTCGTGCAGTTGTCCCAAGGTTCATCCCTCTTGCCGAGATCTCGAGACCGACCCGGCCCGCCCCATCATATCACCCTCGCCATCCCCTCACACAACTCAATCGCACGACCCAACCCCTTCCCCTCAAGCCCCCCCCCCCCCCCCAGCCGATACTTATCGGACCAGGCCCCCACTACGCCCCCGGAGCGCCCCCCCATGCCCACCTTCTCCCCACGTCGAGCCGCCCTCGTCATGTGCGCCCTCATCGCCGTCCTCGGCGGCATGGTCTCGCGCGTCGCCTACCTCCAGACCTACGGCCGCGAGCGCACCATCAACTCCGCCGAACGCCAGCAACACCTCACCGAAAAACTCACCTCCCGCCGCGGCTGCATCTACGACGCCAACGGCTGCCTCATGGCCGGCACCGTCCAGACCCAGACCGTCTACGTCGACCCCAAGTTCCTCCTCGAGTCCTACCAAGCCGCCTCGGAGCAAGCCGCCGCCGACGCCGCCCTTCGCATCAAGGACCCCAAGCACGCCCCCAAGCTCGACCCGACCCAACCCGTCCGCAACCTCCAGACGATGGACGCGGACATCGCCAAGCTCGCCCGCCTGCTCGACAAGAAGCCCTTCGAACTCTCCAAGCTGATCTCCGAAAAGTTCGAGGCCCGCTTCATCAAGCTCGCCGAAAACCTCGACCAGAAGTCCGTCGACGCCATCCTCGCCCTCGACATCCCGGGCATCGGCAGCCTCCCCCAGAACCAGCGCTACTACCCCATGGGCTCGATCGCCGCCCACGTCCTCGGCGGCGTCGGCCGCGACGACTCCGGCCTCGCCGAAAAGGGCCTCGAAGGCCTCGAGCTCAAGTTTAACAAAGAACTCGCCGGCCGCGACGGCTCCCAACGCGTCCTCAAAGACGCCCGCCGCCGCGCCATCTCCGTCGCCGCCGAGGACTATTTCCCCCCCCAGCACGGGCGCCACCTCATCCTCACCATCGACTCGAACATCCAGATGATCGCCGAGCAGGAGCTCGCCCGCACCTGCACCGAGTTCAAGGCCGACCGCGGCGAGTGCATCGTCCTCGACCCCAAGACCGGCGACGTCCTGGCCCTCTCGAACTGGCCCAACTTCAACCCCCAGATCCTCGAGGACTCCAAGCCCGCCGTCCGCCGCAACCGCGCCCTGACCGACCCCTACGAGCCCGGCTCGACCTTCAAGCCCTTCCTCGCCGGCTACGCCCTCCGCGAGCGCGTCGCCAAAATCGGCGACGTCTTCCCCCTCAACGGCAAAACCTTCGTCACGCCCTACGGCCGAAAGATCACCGACGTCCACGGCTACGACAAGCTCGCGTTCTGGGACGTGCTCGTGAAGTCCAGCAACATCGGCATGTGCATGCTCGCCGAGCGCATGGGCAACACGAAGCTCCACGCCGCCATCAAGTCCTTCCAGTTCGGCCAGCGCACCGGCATCGAGCTCCCCGGCGAAGACCCGGGCATGGTCAACCCGCTCCGCAAGTGGACCAAGTACTCCACCGAGTCCGTCGCCCAGGGCTACGAGGTCATGGTCACCCCGATCCAGCTCGCCCGCGCGTTCTGCGTCTACGCCAACGGCGGGCGGCTGGTGACGCCGCGCATCGTCCGCGGCGCCCTCGAGCCCGACGGCCAGATCGCCTCCCGCGCCGAATCCGAAGGCCTCCAGCTCGTCCCGTCCGTCCTCGACGCCCAGACCGCCATGGACGTCCGCCGCGTCCTCGCCGACGTCCCCGTCCGCGGCACCGCCACCAAGGCCCGCCTCAAGGATTGGAACATCTTCGGCAAGACCGGCACCGCCCACGTCTCCGGCGGAAAGAACGGCTACAACGACTCGAAGTACACCTCCAGCTTCATGTGCGGCGCGCCGTTCGAAGACCCCAAGATCGTCGTCGTCATGATCATCCACGAGCCCGACAAGTCCCTCGCCCACTACGGCGGCACCGTCTCCGCCCCCGGCGCCTCCCGCGTCGTCGAGCGCACCCTCAGCTACCTCGGCACCCCCCCGAGCCGCGACCTCCCGCTCCCGCCCACCCAGGTCGCCGGCGCCCTGCACAACTACCAGGAATCCGCCTACCGCCTCCCCGCCAACGTCGACCGCGAAAAGGAAGCCAAAAAGCTCGCCACCCAGAAGCCCGGCACCGCCCCCCGCCGCCCCGACCCCCGCACCGTCACCCTCCCCCGTGACTAATACCAACGCCCCGTAGCGTGGGCTCGCCCACCGTTCGCGCAACCCGCCCCCGACGTCCAAGGCCGTACTTAGCGGGTCGCACCGAAGGTGCACGTGACCGCCCGCCATCACACGACCGTCCCCAGCGCGCACGCCCCACTCCCTCTCCCAGTCGCGCCAACACCTCCCCCGCGCGCGACGATCCCATTCGCGACGGGGCGAGGGCGGGGGTGAGGGGCGAATTACCGACCCGCGCCGAACGCGCAGGCCCCTCCCACTCCGCACGGTACGCCCCCGGCAATCATCCCTCCTCCACCCGCCACATCGGCCGCACGACCGCCCGCTTCTCCTCGTACCGCGTCGGCGGCACCGCCTCCCCGTCGTACAACCGCCGCCACCGGTTTCCCCACGACGGCGATGCCACGTACGCGACCGGCCCGCCCCACGCGTCACCGTCCACCCGCGCCTCGGCCGACTCGTACCCGTCGCGACTGAATATGTAGCTCGGCCACAGCGTCCGCGGGTGCCCCACCATCAGCCCGTCCGTCCCCGTCACGCCCAGCGGCCGGGCCGTCTGGTACGCGATCGTCGTCGGCTGAAAACGCTCCCACTCGACGACCCGCACGCCGCTGATCGGCTCCTTCGTCCGCGCGTCGTACGCCTGCACGACGACCTCGTGCAGCGTCCGCGCCGCGCACCCGCAGCCGAGCGCGCCGCCGAGCACCACGATCGTGATCAATCCGATTCGCATGTCCGCCTCCCGCCAGCTTTCGGCCACACCGCCCGCCCCCTCCACAGCCCCCGGACTCATCCGTCAACCTCGACCCCGACGCGCTCACCGCCCTTTCGCCCACATCGGCACGCGCAAGATCGGGCGCACCGGAACGTTCTGCCCCTCGTACCGGACCGGCGGCGCCGGCGCGCCCCGTCCGCCGGCGACGCCACGCTCGCCACGTCCGCAAACGACACGCTGGCTTCCGCCGACCCATACCCCGGCCGCGTCAGCACGAACACCGGGTGCCACGCCCTCATCCGCGCGACGACCAGCCCGTCCGTCCCCGTCACCCCCAGTTGCTCGCTCCGGTACGGCGCGCGGCCGTCGTAATCGCGCCGCTCCACCGTCACGCCTGCCAGCGGCTCGTTCGATTGCCCGTCGACCGCCTGCACGAGCACCGGCGCCATCTCGTACGGCCCCTCGGGCCCGCACCCACCCACCGCCACCACCGCCCACGCCACCATCACCACCCAGGCGATTCGCATCTCAATCCTCCTTCCGCCCCGCGCCCTCGATCGGCGCCCCGATCACCAAGCGCCCGGCCGCGCGTCACCGCCCAGCCACCCACACGGACGATCCGCACGATCTGGCGGAAACCATCCCCCCGCGGCTCCGCAAACGCAACTTTGTGCGCGCCCGTCGTCACCCACACGGGACACCATCCGCCTCATCCCAATGTGCCTCCACGAGTTATCGATCCTAACCGAACCCTTCCGTAAATCCCCCGAACATTTCCCTTGACTCCCTCCCTCTTGTTAGGCCATAATTCACCTAACAGAGTCCGCCCATGGAAAGGAGTCCCATGCAGACGGTGCGCCAGATTGAACGTTATTGGACCGCCCGCCAGTACGACCGCCTCGCCCGCGAGCTTCTCAAGGCCCGCCCCGAGGCCTCGGAGCGCCTCGCCATCGAACTCGGTCGCGCCGTCCCTTCGGCCGCTTTGGCGATCATCCGTCTGGACGAGCTTTGCCAGGCCCACCACCCGCTCGTCGGCAAGTTGATCCGCGCGATCCTCGCCGCCCAGGAATCCGACGGCGGCTGGAGCGACCCGCTCGTCTCCGCCCTCTGTCTCCGCGCCCTCCTCACCAGCCACGGCCAAGGCGTCGCCGTCGAGCGCGGCGTCGAGTACCTCGCCACCCTCCAACAGGCCGGCGGCATCTGGCCCTCCGTCTCCATCCGCCGAACCGCCCAAGACCCCTTCGTCTCCGCCTTCATCCTCTTCAACCTCGCCGACCAGCCAACCTTCCGCGACGCCGTCCGCCTCGACGACGCCATCGCCTGGTTCGACAAGCACTGGGCCGACTGCGACGCCCCGACCCGCAAACTCTGGGACCGCGCCGGCATCCGATGCCGCATCGCCCGCCTCACCGCCGGCGTCGCCAACTAACCCGCACCGCGCCCCGTAGGGTGGGCTCTGCCCACCGCTCGCGCCACCCGCACTCGAATCCCAAGGGCCTACTTAGCGGTCGCACCGAAGGTGCACGTGATGCCCCGAACATAATCACGCGTCGCGCGCACAACACCGCCCCGGACCACCGATCGCACGCGCCGGATCGAACATCACGAAAAAGGGAACCCATGTCCACTACCGCACGCGCATCCGCGGGCGACCCTCCCCGGGGTCGCCCGCGTTCATTTGCCCAATCGCGCTCGCCGCACACCCCGTTTTACAAAACGAACCCACCGCGCCCCCTCTCATCCTTACCCACTCCGCTCACATCGATTTTACAAAACGAACCCACCGTCCCGCCTCACGCCGATCGCCGCGCCTCCCGCAACCCGAGCCCACGAACCACTTTCCGCTCGCGCGCGCCAGCCTCACCCCCACCCACACCCCGTTCGACAAGCCAAAACGAACCCACCGACCCCTCCATCCCTTCCCGCCACCGCGTCGTTGCCCCCGCTCTTGGTTTACAAAACGAACCCAAAAAGCACCGCGGGCGACCCCGTCTCCGAGGTCGCCCGCGCGAAATCTACGAAACGAACCCAATCCTTACTTCACGTCGTTCTGCAGCATCGACTCCGGCTGCGCCGGGCTCGCCAGGGCCGGGGTGTTCGCCGACGCCGGGCCCGCCAGCGGGGCCTCCGGCAGGTCGAGGATCATGCCCAGCTTCAGCCGCTTCGGGTCCGGCCCGATCGCGGCCTTGTTCCGCTCGTACAGCTTGTCCGCCATCGTCCCCTTGCCGTACAGCTTCGACGCGATCTTGTACAAACTGTCGTTCTGCTGAACCTTGTACTGGCGGGTCGTGTCGATCCGCACGTCCGGGGCGGCGGGCGACGCGAATGCCGTCACCTTCCGCTCGGCGGCGCTGGCAGCCTTCACCTCGTCGACCGCCGGCAGCTTCAGCACCGTGCCGAGCTTGAGGTTGTTCGGGTTCACGCCCGGGTTGGCCTTGAGGATGTGGGCGTGCAGGTGGGGCGTGCCGTACGCGCTCGCCGAGATCGACGACAGCGTGTCGCCGGCCTGGACGGTGTGCGTCGTGCCCGGCGCGCCACCCGTCGTGCCGATCGCGGCCGGCGCGGGGCCCGCGATCAGGTGCGACTTGGTGCTCCGGCGGATCGACCCCAACGCCGGCGCGTCCGTGCTCACGCCGTCACCCCAGGCCGCGTTCGGGTCCGAGTACATCGCCCGGGCGGGGGCCTCGGTGGTCAGCGCCGTGCCGGTCCTGCCGACCGTCGCGGCAGCGCCGCCGTCGGCGACGTTGCCGGCGTCGGTCTTGGGCGCGGGCTTGGCGGGCGAGCCCTGAGCGACGCCGCCGAGCGTCTTGCCCCAATCGGCGTTGCCGGGGGCGGGAGCGGGCGCGCCCTTGGCGGTCGCGTCGGCCTTCACTTCGGTCTTCGCGGACGTCGCCGGCGCAGGGGCCGGGTCGGTCGCGCCGACCAGCGTCCGGTTGGCGGCGGCCGGGTCCTCGGCCCCGAGGTCGCCGGGCTGGGCGACGTCGCCCGGGGCGGCGGGGTTCGCGCCCCCGCCGTTGTCGGCGAAGGCCGCGCCCTTCTTGTTGTTGTTCGGGGGGGCGACGAGCAGGTACGCGACGAGGAGGGCGATCAACCCTCCGCCGATGACCATGCCGAGCTTCACTTCCTTGCGCATATTTCGGGGCTCCTTCCCACGACTCGACCGGATGTCACGAGTCGCCCGCGGCGTAAGCCGCCCGACCCGTCCGACCGTTTAATTGTAATGACGGGCGGAATGACTGCACGCG
>DASPKW010000401.1:0-5651 GCA_035627895.1 Tepidisphaeraceae bacterium
TCCGCGGCATCAAGGCGGACGTGGTGAACGCTCTCCAGGAGGTCCGCACCGCGTTCGTCCGCCAGCCGCTGAGTGTGCCGAACACGGTGGCGTTCATGGGTTGTGTGGAAATCGACAGTTCCCTCCGCGAAGACCCCGCCACGCGCGCCGCCGAAGACATCTGGATCGGCACCATCAGCCTGTCGGTCGTCACCCACCGAAGGCAGCCGTAGTCGTTTCTCCGACTGCGCCCTTCTTTGCCCCCGGAACGTAAGCCGCCGTACATTCAGCAGGCAACGCTCCCGACCGGAACCGGGGGCGCCCTCCCCCGCTCGCGTTGAAGAGGCACTGCGATGGCGCTACAGTTGGGATTCGATAAGGGCGTCACGGTCAACGGCTTTGGCGGGGTCTGCATAGTAGATTGGCAATTTACCGATGCCGTAGATTTAATTGATGTCACTTGCACTGGCCATAACGGGCAGCAAGCTTTGCTGGCCGGCATCAAAAGGGGCAGCTGCAACTTTACCCTGAACTACGACAGCAACCTGGGTCTGTTCATCGAGGCCGGGCAGCTGCTGGTCATCAGTTTTTACACCGGCGGGCCGGTCATCACGAAGCAGTTCCGCATTGAGCGAGTCAACTGGCGTTCGGCGGTCGGCGGCGTCGTCACCGTCAACGTGGACGGCCGGACCAGCCTGACGTAACGAATCGGGGAGTCAATCTTGCACGAGATCAGTCCGCACATCGGGCGGGAGCAGGTGGTCGAGGCGCTGGGCAGGAGGTGGAAGCTCGCCCGCTGGGACCGGGGCGTGTGGAAGGACTTGCTGGAGTGGGCACGACCCCAGGTGCCCGACCCCATCGAGGCGATTAGCAAGCACCTCGACAAGCTGCCGCCGGAGGTCGCCAAGTACGCCGTCGATGCCGCCCTGAAAGCCAAGCGCGCGTTCCTCTCCATCAACAGCCCCGAGGTGCAGACGGTACTCGGCTCGTTGGAGGGGATTTCAAAAGCCTTGTACCTCCTCCTCCTCCCCCACCAGCCGAACGCCACCGAAGACGACGCTTACGCCATCCTCATGGAGGTCGGCCCCGAAGAGATGCAGAAGAGGCTCGCCGTGGCGCTCGGCCGGAGCGAGTCGGCGGGAAACGCAGTGGCCCCGGGCGGACAATAGCGGTTGCCCCCGGGGTCGAGATACCGATGGCCGAGGCAGAGCCCACCGCCTGGTGGATGATCGACAGAATTCTGATGCAGCGGGTGCCGGGGCTAAAGCCCTGGGAGTGTGACCGGTTCACCCTCGCGGAAATTGAAATGGTCCTCCGGGACACGTCAAAGCACGCCCCCTCCGGCCACCCCAACATGTCGGATGCCGAGATCGCCCGGTATAACGCGTGGTGGAACTCGCTCACGCTTGAGGAGCGGCTGCAACTAGAAGGGTGACGGACCAATGCCATTCAAACTCGCCGACTTCTTCTGCCAGTTCTCCGCGCAGGGCCACCAGGAACTGAAGAAGGAGTTTGAAACCCTTAAGCGGCAGATGGAGGACATGAGCGACGCGGGGGAGAAGGTCGGCACGGAGATGAAGCAGCAGTTTCGGTCGATGAGCAGGGACTTGGAGGAGAGCAAGAAGAAGGCGGACCAGCTCAAGGAAGCCTACGCGACCGTCGCGGGCGGCATGAGGACCGCATTCGCCGCCGCCAGCCTGACGCTCACCGGGTTCATCCGCGCCGGCTTGCAGGGCACCTCAGAGGGCAATGCCTTTGCGCTGTCGATGCAGCAGCTGTCGCGTGAAATCGCCTCCCTGTTCCTCCCCGTCATCCGGTCGGCGATCCGACTCGTACAGGATTTGACCGGCTGGTTCCGCTCGTTGGACGGCTCTACGCAACGGCTGGTCGGGAGTACGATCCTCTGGGTCGGACTGTTCGGCACGGGCGTCATCATTCTGCCCAAGCTCGTTGCCGGTTTTACCGCCCTCGTCTCGGTCATTCGGGGCTTGGCGGCGGCCCTTGCCGCGGCCAATATCGCGTCGGGCGGGTTACTCGCGGCTCTGGGGGCTATTGCCGCGGTGGTCATCACCATCAGTGCGTTTTTCAGCAAGATATTCGGCGGCGGCAAGAAAGAGCACGACGCCGTCTCGCCGGGCATGGGCACCATCGAGCAGAGTGCCGCCCAGCAGTACAGCCGCATTCAGTTGAGTTCGCTGAAGACCGACACGGACATGAAGCGGGAAGAGGCGAACAAGGACATGGGGGTTAACGTCAAGGCGCTACTGGAAAAGACGCAGGCGACGAACGAGAAACTGGATGCGGCGAACACGAAGCTGGACGCCATTCGAGATAAGAAGGTGGCGAAGTAGGGTGCCGTTCAGAACCACGGCCGCCGCCCCACCGTGTACGTCGCGTAAAAGTCCTCGTCGCTTTTCGTCAGGTAGATGACGCCCTCGACCACGCCGACCGTCTTCATCAGCGCCGACACGCCGAAGGTCAGCCCGCAGGTGAAGAAGCCGAAGAAGAACCCCGACGAGGAAATCAGCAGCATCAGAATCCCCGCCAGCGGGCAGCCGATGACGAACTTGTGGACGCCCCACTCCCCGAGGAGGATGGCCAGGATGCCGGCGGCGAGGCGGTTGCCGCTGTGCGGGGCGAACGTGGGGAGACTGCCGATGTGCTGCGTCTTGTTGTGCCGGTTCAGGCAGACTTCTGAGCAGTAGTGAGTGCCGCACAGGTGGCAGGTGAGTTGGTTATGCAGGCGCTCGCCGCAGCCGATGCAGCGTGTTGACGGGACGTGGCTTGACTCTCTTCGCACCGGCGGCGCCGCGTAGCACTGTTCCTCTTTGATTTGCGCCGCTACCGGCTTTTGTTGGAAGTCCCTCTCCAGCGACTCCCACCAGTCGTCCGCACTCCCGTCCTCCCGGGGCACCATGATGGGCTCCCGACAGTGGGGGCAGCGGGTCCAGGTGCCGCGGCCGGCTTCTGGGGCCTGGACCTTCGTTTCGCACTGCGGGCAGGGGAAGAGGACCACGGCTGACGCTCCACAAACGGCGAATCACAAGGCAATTCGTGTTGTCGCTTCGACAGATTTCAGCAAGGCGATGCTTTTCTCACTTCCCCAGCTTCTTCAGCAACCCCTTCGCCTCCTCCGCCGCCTTCGTACTCGGGTACTGCTCGATCACCTTCCGGTAGCGGCCGACGGCGATTTCGACCTGCCCGTCCGCCTGGAACGACTTCCCGAGCTTGAGGAGTGCCGCGGCCTTCTCCTCGTCCTTCAGCTGCCTTTCAAAAGCCGCTTGCTGTTCGGCCACGTCCTTTGCAGCTTTCGCCGCCGCCTCTTTTCGCTTCCGTTCTTCTTCCGCGGCCTTCCGCTCGGCCTCGGCCTTGGTTCGCCGTTCCTCCTCCCTCGCCGCCTTCGCCGCGGCCTCCGCACGCTCCATCTCCTCGCGCTCTTCGTCGGTGAGTATGCGGGTGGTGGCGGGCGGCAGACGGTCCGTCACCGGGCGGTAGCGGGGCGCGAACGGGTCGCCGGACGGCCGGCGCGGTGCGTCATCAGGGTCCACCCACTCTTGGCGGGGCTGCGGCTGCCGCCGTGCCTGCGTCTGTTCGCTGCGCCCGCCAAGACTACTCATGATCCCCAGGCAGCCGAGGAACAGCACAGTGACGAGGCAGCCGGCCAGCATCGCCGGTGAGACTTCCACCCGGTCGCTCCGCCACCCGCAGGCGGCGCAGACGCGCGGGTTGTCCTTGTAGCGCATGTCCCGGGTGCCGTCGAGACAGGCGTAGAGCCACCGCACCGAATCGGCGTGGCACTTCGGGCAGCGGGAGGCGCTGGACAGGGCCGGGGCGTGGTAAGGTTCCGGCTCCGGGGCCTCGGCGACGGCGGCGTGGTACGCCTCCGGCAGCTCGAATTTCCGGCCGCACCGCTCGCACTTGCGGATCGTGCCGCCGGAGTCCGTGCGGTACTGGTGCTTCTGGCCGCAGTGCGGGCAGTGGACGACGTGCAGCGGCATGGCGGGCGCCCTCCGGGGAGTGGCGGTTATTGTCTTCTCCCCCTTACCTCCCCGCAAGCAAAATCCCGCGGGCGACTCCCCGCGGCGGGTAGAATACCCTCCAACGGGACGGCCGGATTAGCTACCCGGCTCGGCCCGCCGCCGCGCCGCGTTCGTACTCCTGGCGCGGCCGGCGGCGGGCGAATCCCGGCGACACAGGAGGGACGCCCGATGGCGATGAATCGCGGCCAGAAGCGGCGTGCGCTACTCTGGTTCAAGGCGAAGAACGGTGACCGGGGTTGCCCCGTGTGCGGGGGAAGCCAGTGGAAGGTGGAGACTGACGCCCTGGTTGCGGGCACGGCCAAAGACCTCATTCACGTCGTCATGGTGACTTGCCGCTCTTGCGGCCTGAACCTGCTGTTCAACACGAACATCGTTTTTAGCGACCCCACCTATGAAGAAGACTGAGCGCGAGCCCGGCACCATCACCCGCGTCCCGCTGGAGCTGTACCCCGGCCTGTCCGCGAAGCGGAAGCGGACCGTCCTCGACCCGCGCCGCGTGTTCGTCGTCGTGGACGGGAAGGAAGTGTCGCTGGCGAAGGCGTTGAAGATGACGGGGGGCGGGAAGTGACCTTCAAAGCCGCCCCAGTCTTGGCAAAGCCTTTGGCGATGGTGGGGTTTAGCGTCGGGGAGGGGCGGCATTGCATCGTCGCCGTCCCGCCGTGGCTCACCCCCGAGGAAGAGGCGGGGCTGCAGGCGGAATTCGGGGACGAGGCGTTCGAGATGGCGCGGGGGCGCTGGGTGCAGCGGTGCGAGAAGGGGGTGGGGGAGTGAAACCGCCAGACGGGATTCCCGGCCCCGGCGTGATCCGCCGGATTCCCGCCGGTGGCCTGTGGCTGCGGCTGGACGGCGGGAAGTATTTCGCCAACATGGGGCGGGCAAACTGGGTGGAGGTACACCCGCCGGACGCCGGCTGCCGCGAGCCGCACGCCGTCATCGGCTTCGACGACAAATTCCGGGTGTTCTACGGCAGGGACGTCGAGGTGATCGTGGCGTACCTGGAAGAGGTGGCGGATGAGTAGGCGGGAGGCAGCGCGCATTCAATTCCGGTGCTTCCGCTGCCGGTCCGCCACGCCGGTCCAGCTCGCCCCCGAACAACCGCCTTCCCTTTCGTGGCTGGGGCGGCTGTCGGCGTGGCTGTTCGGGGGTGTGAAAAAGGAACGCCCAGCCGGTGGCCGCGCCCTCGTCCCCTGCCCCTACTGCGATGCGTGGAACGCCGTCCGGCTTCCCGCCGGGTGGGAGGTGGAAGGAGCGAGGGGGATTGTCTGACCGCCCCCTCACCCGCCCTTCGGCCTGCGGGGGGACTTGCGCCGCGGCGCCTCGCTTCCCTCGCGGGCAGTTCCTTCTAAGTGCCGCTCGATCATCCAAATCACTTCCTGAGTGACGCTCCGGCGGTTCGCCCTCGCGTGGGCCTGGAGCCGCTGCCACAGCTCGACCGGAATCCGGGCGTACAAGTCGTGTAGTCCTTCGCGTCCCATGCCGGCATTCTACCCTCCGGCGGCTAGCCGGGAAAGGGCTTGACTGTTGGCTAGCCAAATGCTAGATTAATTCGGCAGGGGGAGAGGCGACCTAATCCCGCTCCCCCGGGCGCGGTCGCACGCCGGGCGGTCCGGCGGCCCGGGGGATTTTTTCCCG
>DASPKW010000402.1:0-6308 GCA_035627895.1 Tepidisphaeraceae bacterium
CGGGTGGTCGGCGATGTAGTTGCCCTGGCCCGCGCCCGTCCCGCCGATCAGGTTGCCCGTCGACCCGCCGATCATCGTCACGGCCCACATCTGGTTGACCAGCCGCGCCCCGCTCGCCGCGAACCCGATCACGTTCCCCTGCACGGTCACGTTGTTCCCCGGGAAGATGCCGACGCCCTCGCGCAGGTTGCCGGAGATGAGATTGTTCCCGACGAAGTTCGCGCCCGTCGTGTTCGAGAACGCGATGCCCTGCAGATTCGGGATCGCCACGTTCCCCGTGATGTCCGTACCGATGTAATTGCCGATCGTCTGGTTGCCCGTCGCGCCGGACAGGAAGTAGACGACGCCCGCCTCCTTGTTCCCCGAGAACACGTTCCGCTGTGATCCGAGCGTCCCGCCGATGACGTTGTTCTGCGTTTGAATTTCGATCCCGTACAGCCCGTTCGACAGTGCCGCCGTGCCCGCCGCGTTCACGCCGACCAAATTGCCCTGCACGGTGTTCGCGTTGGCGCCGTTGCCGATCAGGATGATGCCGTCGTGCCCGTTGCCCGACAGCAGGTTGCCGAGGATGCGGTTGTTGGGCGAGAACTGCACGCCCACGCCGTTCTGCGCGTTGGCCCGGGCCTGCGTCCCGGTCGGGTCGGTGCCGATGTAGTTCCCTTGGATCAGGTTGTTCCCCGCGCCCGCCCCTTGGATCAGGATGCCGTTCCCATTCTTCGCCGCCGAGATCACGTTGCGGTCCGCCAGGTTCGGTCCGCCGAACGTGTTGTTCGGCGTGTTGGTGTAAATCCCGGCCCCGTTCCCCGCCGCGGCGCCGCTGAGGTCCAGTCCGATCCAGTTCCCGCGGATCACGCTCCCGCCGGTGTTCGTGCGGCCGAACATCTCTATCCCCATACCGGAGAAGTTCGTGATCGACAGTCCCTTCACCGTATTGCCGTCATACACCTGCAGGCCCGCCACGGATCCCGCCGACGCCCCATCGATCTGCACCAGGGGCGCTCCCGCGTACCCCGGCTGGGTCGTCGCGTCGAGGATCGTGGGGTCCCACAGCCCGGGCAGCCCGCCCACCGGCCGGATCGTCCGCTGACCCGCCGGCAAGTTGAATTCGATCCGGTCAACGCCCGCCGTGTTGTTGCTCTGGTTGATCGCCCACCGCAGCGACCCCGCCGGCGCGCTGGACGTGTTGTCCGAGTTATTAGTCACCGTGAAGACCGAGAACAGCACGCGCGACTCGAGCGCGTCCACCCCCGCCGCCGCCGCCCGCGCGATGCGTTCCAAAGGCAAGCCACCGAGATCAACCGGGCGCGAAGCCTTCCGGAACATGCGACGGACGAGCTGCTTCATCGGCATAGTGACTCTCCTCCGGGCGTCCTATCGACCCCGACAAACCCCCGCTAAACCGCAATCGAGGACATTACAGGTCGCCCCCACCCGACGTACGGCCCCGGCGGCAACGTGTTCCGGTTGTACGGATTAGGAAAACAATTTTGCGAAACGAAGCCCCGCCCCAGCGTGACTCAAGTCACGTGCCCCGGCCCACCGGTCGCGACGGTGACGAAACACCGACACCTAAGTGCCGAGCGTCCTCGTCATCACAACTCACGGCTGTTCGCTTCGAAGAACCCGTCTCGGGAACGGGCCCAAACCCCAGCGGTGCGGCAGGAACGACGGTGCACCAAGGGCAGGGGGGATGATACGGACCACCCCTGACCAATCAACCCCAAGGGCAGCACCCCCGTCATCCTGAGCGCAGCGAAGGATCTAGCCTCGGACGGTGATCGCCGCTCGCGAACCGAACGGGCCCCGACGTCGAGGCAAGATCCTTCGGAGTACCTCAGGATGACGGTCAACCCTCTACCGGCGTTTCTCGCCCCCCGCCGCGTTCCCCACCGTCAGGATGAATCGCTCCACGTTCTCCGCCGCATCGCCGACACCCGACTTTGATTGCCGATCGATTTCGACCAGTAGATTCATCGCCCGGTACAGCCCGCCGTCCCCCATCCGCTCCGCCGTCTGCACGAACCCCGCGCCCTTCTCCGCCGGCCAAATCTTGAGGTCCTTGGCGATCTGGAATGGGTTCGCCCCGCGCCGCTTCATCTCGACAGCCCGCACCGCCTTCTCCAGCCACATCCCCAGCCACGTGACCGCCCGAAACTCCGCCGACGTGTCCATCTGCGTCAGTTGCCGCCACCGCCGAAGCGCCTGCGTCGTGTGGCCGGCCGAGATCTCGTCCGTCATGTGCCACATCTCCTGCTCGCGCTGGAACGCGACGGAGCTCTGCACGTCCTTCACGTCCGCCTTGCCGCTCTCGCACTGCAGCGCCAGCTTCGCCAGCTCGTTGTCGATCCGCCCCAGATCGTCGCCGATGAGCTCCTTGAACAGCCCCGCCGCCGCCGGCGTCAGCGTCAGCCCGTGCGCGTCCTTCGCCCGCTTGATCGCCCACGAGATCAGATCCTTGGGCGGCTCCGCCTCCAGCACTTCCCCACTCTTCGCGATGATCTTGGCGATCCGCTGATTCTTCGGCAGCGACGCCATCCGCAGCACCAGCGTCCCGCTGTCGGCTGGCGACTCGCAGTAGTCTTCCAATTGCGACCGGAACCGCGTGACGAACTCGTCCGCGTCGGCCACGACGACAGCCTTCCCCCCGCCGAACATCGCGAAGCTCCGCAGCTCATCCAGCACCCCCGCCAGTTCCGCCCGCTCCCCGTCCACGTCGATCCGCGCCGCATCCTTAGGTAGCTTGGCGAGCACCTCCTTCAACCGTTGCGTCTGCAAAAACGCATCGCTTCCGACGACCGCATAAACAGGTTTCGCTCCGCCACCGCTACCCATGTCGCGCAGCTTCTCCGACCTCGCGCGCGAGGTCAATACAGTTCTCCTCGTCTCCGGCGTGGGCATTTCCCCTCCCCACCAAACCCCTACGGTTCAGCTTTCGTTTAAATCTCGTCCCGCTACACTCGCCGCAGGATTGGCGTCCAAAATCACCCGCCAACCCACCGAAATCGCACCCGGATTTGCTTGCCTCCAGGGTTCAGGGAGACCCACGCCTTATGTACTTGCCGTTCTCTTCCGTCTGCGACGACTTCTACGTCAACATGCGGCTGGCCACCCAGCTGCCGCTCCCGCACAACCGCGAGACCATCCTCCACTTCTTCGAGCGCGTCCAGAAGCGCTTCCCGGAGATGACGCGGTTCCGCAAGTACGACAACGGCGACCTCGCCATCGAGGAGAGCCGCGACGCCGACTCCTACCGCTGGGTCACGCTCGAGGCCAAACGCCTGTGCGCCGGCCACGTCAACCCCGAGTCGCTCGACGACGCGCTCAAGATCCACGGCATGCTCCTCGAGCAGGCCCCGTACGACCTGGGCCTGTCGCCCGTCGAAGTCGACTACCTCGACATCCTCTTCGGGTTCGACCTCTCCTACCGCGGCAACCACGACGAGATCATCGCCCAGAGCCTGTTCGCCGACAGCCCGCTCCACTGCCTCCTCGAGGGCAACCCCGACGCCAAGGCCGTCGACATCCAACCCTCGCTTACCGTCGCGCTCTCGGAAGACTGCCGCCTGCAGGCCCGCATCGACATCGTCACCCGCACCAACAGCTACCAGGTCCGCACCGGCGACTACTCGAACGACGTGATCAGCGTCTACTGCGTCGTCCGCCGCTACTGGGGCGACCGCCCCAAGGCCCCGATGCACGAGCTGATCAAAGACCTCGCCGCCCGGGCCGAGGACCTGTGCGTCTCGCAGGTGATCCCCAAGGTCATCCAGCCCATCAGCGCCGCGATCGCCGCGCGGTGACAACCGCCGCTTGCGGCTTAGCGACAGCGAATTCCGAACGACCTCCCCGCGGGGCAGACTCCCAAGTCTGCCCCGCTGTCATTTGTGCACCTCGAGCAACGTGCCGCGTGCTTCGTTGCGCACCTCTCGTCATCCGACCTTCATCATTCATTCGAGCTTCGCGTTTCGTCTATCGTCGTTTCTCCCACCCCTGTTGTCCCCGCCCGCCCCCCGACTACAATCCCCACCCTGATGCCCGCCGACGCACCGTTCGACGACGCCGCCCTCCTCCGCCAGGCTCGCGCCAAGGCGGCGGCCCTGCTCGAGACGCTCCGCGCCCGATCGGCCGACCTCGCCCGCCACGACGCCACCCTCAGCCCCGACCGCCTCGCCAACACTCGGCAGGCCTTCGACCGCGCCATCCACTCCGCCCAGCGAACCCTCGACGAGCTCACCCAAGCGGTCGGCGACGAAACCACGACGGCCGATCAATAGCGACCGGTAACTACCAACCAGCAACTCACTCATGCCCGACCCCGCGCCCACCGCCGCCGCCGCCACGCCCGTCCCGTTCGACCCGTCCAGGCCGATCGTCGCCCGGGGGTCGACCGAGTACCGCGTGAAGCGGTACATCATGGTCTTCATCCTCGTCGGGGCCGGGTGCTGGTTCGGGTACGACGGGTTCTACGGCTACCCCGCCGAGAACAAGAAGGTCGCCGACGTCGAGGCCCAGCTCGCCACCGCCCGCGCCGCCGCCAAGCCCGACGAGGCCGAGCTCACCCGCCTCGAGGCCCAGCTCAAGGGCCTGAAGAAGCACACCGACACGGACATCCGCTGGCAGCGCAACCTGTTCTTCATGCTGCCCCCGGTCGGGCTCGCCGTGCTGATCTTTGCCCTCTACAACTCGCGCGGCCGGTACCACCTGCAGAACGACGTCCTGTCCGTCCCCGGCCACCCGCCGGTCCCGCTCGACGCGATCACCGCGATCGACAAGACCCACTGGGACCGCAAGGGCATCGCGTACCTCGACTACGAGCTCCCCAACGGCAAGAAGGGCCGCCTCCGGCTCGACGACTTCATCTACCAGCGCGTCCCGACCGACGACATCTACAAGCGCGTCGAAGACGTGACCGGCACGGCGGAGGACGCGCCCCCCTCGGACGCCGCGCCGAACGCCTAGCACGTACTTAGCGGTCGCACCGAAGGTGCACGCGACCCCCCGAAAACCAAGAGGGTCGCGAACCCGAACGTTCGCGACCCTCTCGCATTTCAAAATGACTCGAACCGCGGTCAGTCCTTCACGACTTCCACGATCGCCTGCGTCTTGATCACCAGCTGGCTGTCGTCGAACAGGTGGAACGACTGGACGAGCAGCTCGTGGCTGCGGCGCTCGATGTCGAGCACGCCCAGCGCCCCGCCGCGGTCGGCCGAGCCCTGCGAGTCCGACAGCATCAGCTCGCGCTTGAGCGCGTACTCGCGGATCTCCGACTTGGTCGCGTCGTACAGCGTCTGCGTCAGCTGCTCTTCCTGCGTCGAGATCATGTACCGGATGTTCCCGCCCGGGGCGGTCATCTCGTGGTACTTCTCGCCCCGGCACGGGACGGTCTGGATCAGCCCGCGGTCCGTCATCTCGCCCGGGCCCATCAGGATCACTTCGGTCAGCGTGTGCTTGCCCGCCGTGAACGTGATCACGTGCCCGCCCTCGACGAGCCAGACGTCGGCGTCGTAGGCCCGGCGGCTGACCTGCTCGGTCGCGTGAATCTTGAACAACTCCGGGTGGAGCGTCCGCTGGTACAGCAGGAGCGTGAGCCCCCCGGAACGGCGTTGCTTGGTGCGATTAGGCATGTGCGTCCATGCTCTTTCCGAAAAAAAAGGTTGTGAAAGAGACCGTACCCCGACGGGCCTGGCCCGATCGGAGCTTTGACCGATCCCTCCCCGAATAACGAAGGTACGACTCGGCGGGTGCGCCAACTCGCGCGCCCTGGGCGAGATACAACTGCTGGCCGGTCACTCTTCCCTTCGGACCGACCACCGCCGATTGCCAAGGGTTCCGCCGCGTCGCGGGCCAACCCTCAGGCGCGGCGGATTATAGAGCAGGCGGGTATTGAAATGAACTAAATAATTTTACCTATCCCTTAGGCAACGCTCGCCAACCAGAGCACTGCCAGGTCGTAAGCCGTGTGAACGCCAACGGTTACGCCGAACCCCCGCTCGATGAAAATGATCCCGTAGAACACCCCGCGCAATCCCGTGAACACAAAGGCTTGCCAAGGCCAGTCGACCCCACCCCATATGTGGTAGACCGAGAACAGGCCCGCCGCTGTCGAAACGACGATCGGAACTGCGACGATCGACCGCACCTTCCCCACGTCGACCAGCAGGAACGACAGCGCCGCGAAGCCGGCGAGGCGGAACACCGCCTCCTCGTACACGCCGGCACCCAAGTACATGGCGGCCATCAGCTTAGGATCGCCCGTCGGCGCGAATTGCACCCCGTTCGGCGAACACATGAAGTAGACGCCCACCAGC
>DASPKW010000403.1:0-10041 GCA_035627895.1 Tepidisphaeraceae bacterium
GAACAGCACTCGCCCGCCGTTGGCGGAGACGTGGATGTTCTCGGCGACGTTGGCGCCGCTGAACGCCATCGTGTCGGTTCCGGCCTGGCCCTCGAGCGTGTCGCTGTCGTCGCCCGGGTTCCAGACGAACGTGTCGTCGCCGGCCCCCATGAAGGCCGTGTCGTTGCCGTCGCCGCCGTTGATCAGGTCGTCGCCTTCGGAGCCGAGGAACACGTCGTTCCCCAGCCCGCCGTTCATCGTCAGCTTGAGCCCGTCGGCCTCGAGGCTGGTCGCGTCGATCACGTCGTCCCCGCCCAGGCCGTTGAGCGTCAGCCGGTCGCTGGCCGCGTCGAGTTGGAACACGTTGACCCGCGCTTGGAGCCCGAATACGGTCACCCCGCCCGCGTCGCCGAACGCCCCGAACACGTCGGCGCCCTGCGTCCCGTTGACCGTTACCGTGTCGACCGCCGCGTCGCCCCCGCCGTTGGGCCCGCGGAGGTCCAGGCCGATCGTCGTCACGTCCGTGCCCGACAGGTCGCCGACGGTGATATTGTCCGTCCCACCCAGGGCGCGGTACTCGATCCCCTCGACGTCGTTCAGGTCCATCGTGACGCTCGCGACGTCGCGGAGGAACAGCACGCGCCCGCCGTTGGCCACGACGTTGACGTTCTCGCTCGCGTTCGAGCCGAAGAAGAGCATCCGGTCCGCCCCGTCCTGCCCCTCGATCACGTCGTTCCCGTCGCCCGGGTCCCACTGGAAGACGTCGTCGTTGGCCCCGAGGAACGCGACGTCGTTGCCGTTGTCACCGAAGACGAAGTCGTCGCCGTCGCCGCCCAGGAACACGTCGCCGCCCTGCGACCCGAGCAGGACGTCGTCGCCGGTGCCGCCGTCGAGCGTTAGCTTTGTCACGCCGGCCGGCAGGGTCGTCGCGGTCACGCCGTCGTTCCCGCCCAGCGAGTTGATCACCAGCGCGTCGTTCGCGCCCCCGGAGCGTGAGACGTTGACGACCGTGTGAAGCCCGAGCACCGAGACCGACGAGCCCGCGCCGAACACGTCGATGATGTCGTCGCCGCTGGTCCCGTTGACGATCACCACGTCCGCCGCCGCGTCGCCCGTCGTCCCGCCGATCACGCCGGACTGGTTGATGTTCAGCGTGACCAGGTCCGTGCCCGACAAATCGTTGACCGTCGTCGTGTCCGTGCCGCCGAGCGTGTTGAGGTCGACGGTCTCGACGTCGTTCAGGTCCATGACGATGTTGCCGAGGTTGCGCGTGAACAGCACGCGCCCGCCGTTGGCCGACGCGGCGAAGATCTCGTTGCCCGCGCTGCCGTTGAACAGGAGTTTGTCGGCGTCGCCCTGGCCCTCGACGGTGTCGCTCCCGTCCCCCGGGTCCCACTGGAACGTGTCGTTGCCCGCGCCGAGGAGGGCCGTGTCGTTGCCCTGCTGGCCGTCGACGAAGTCGTTGCCCGCGCCGCCGATCAACAGGTCCGCCCCGTTGGACCCGAGGATCGTGTCGTTGCCGAGCCCGCCGTCGACACTGATCTGAATCAGCGCCGCCAGATTGCCCGTCGCCGAGAACGAGTCCTCGCCGCCGTTCATGTTCAGGACGAGTTTCTCGCTCGTCCCGATGTCGATCGAGAACGGCGCCGGGTTGATCCGGTCGAACCGCACGCGCGTCCCATTGGCGGTCGCGGCGAACTGCTCTGTCCCCCCGCCGCCGATGACCTCGACCGTGTCGATGCCCGCCCCGCCCTCGTTCAGGTCCGTGTCGTCGCCCGCGTTCCAGACCATCCGGTCGTCGCCCGACTCGCCGAACACCTGGTCGTCGGCGTCCCCGCCAGTCAGCGTGTCGTTCTCGGTCCCGCCGAACAGGAAGTCGAATCCGCCCTTGCCGAGCAGGACGTCGTTCCCCGCCTGACCGAACAGCATGTCGCCGCCCGAGCCGCCGGTCATCGTGTCGTTGCCGGTGCCGCCGAACAAGTTGGCCTTGGGCAGCGCGCCGCTCGCCTCGTTGAGCGTGATCGTGTCGTTGCCCCCCTGCCCGAAGACCTGGATGAGCGACGTGTTCGCGACGGTCGCCGATCCGCCTAGGATGCTGACGGCCCCGCCGTTCACGAGCAGATTTCCGGCGGCGTTGCGGCTCACGGTGATGTTGTTGTCGAGGTTATCGCCGAAAACGGACAGCAAGCCCGAACCCGGCGCGAACGACGCGGTGACGGCGAACTGGATCCGGTGCTCGAGCGACTCGACGACGGGGGAGACGGCTTTACGGAGGGTGGTATTAGCGCGACGCATGATGAGAGCTTCCTTCTTCTCGCCCGTGTGCCCGTGGCGAGTGCGAACAAGACCCCGCGCCACGGCACACCGGCCGAGACGAACTCCGTTGGGGATACAGGTGACTGGTACGAGCCGCCCAGTGCGACCCGGCGGACGAGGTAACAGCCGGCCCCTCCCGCGTATTCCGACGGACCTGTTCCGGGCAGCCGCCCTCCCGATCGACGTTCGCCCCGCACGTCCGAGCGTGCCCCGCGACGCACGCCGCGGTATCTTCCGCCCCACCCCTACCCCCAAGGAGCCCCGCGCCCATGGAAGTGATGATCTACCCGTCGTACGAGGAGCAGTGCCGCGCCGCCGCCCGCGAGGTCGCCGACGTCCTCAACGCCAAGCCCAACGCCGTCCTCGGCATGGCCACCGGCTCGACCCCGCTCGGGCTCTACCAGGAACTGGTACGCATCCACAAGCGCGGCGAGCTCGACTTCTCCCACGTCACCACGTTCAACCTCGACGAGTACGTGGGCCTGCCGATCACCCACGCGCAGAGCTACCACCACTTCATGCACGAGAACTTCTTCTCGCACGTGAACATCCCCCCCGCCAACATCCACATCCCGTCCGGCACCACCACCAACTACCGCGCGTTCTGCGAGTGGTACGAGCGGCGGATCGTCGAGGCCGGCGGGATCGACCTCCAGGTCCTCGGCATCGGCACCGACGGTCACATCGCGTTCAACGAGCCCGGGAGCTCGCTCAGCTCCCGCACCCGCCTCAAGACGCTCGCCCGGAGCACGATCGACGACAACGCCCGCTTCTTCGACCGCCGCGAGGACGTCCCGATCTACGCGATCACCATGGGCGTCGGGACGATCATGGAGGCCCGCCACCTGGTCCTCCTGGCCAACGGCGCCAGGAAGGCCGACGCGATCGCCGCCGCCGTCGAGGGCCCCGTCACCGCGATGATCACCGCCAGCGCCCTCCAGATGCACCCGAGCTGCCGCGTCTTCCTCGACGAGCCCGCCGCCGGCAAGCTCAAGATGCGCGAGTACTACGACTGGATCCAAGTCCACAAGCCCGGCGCACCGAAGGTGTGATCGCATTGCCCACCGCCCATTGCCCCTCGCCCGCGATTGCCCAATTGCCGATCGGCGATTGGCGATCGGCACGCGCGCCAGCGTCCGGAGTTGTCATCCCGAGGAACGAGGGATCTGGCCAATGCGCGGGGGCCCGCTAGACGTCGGCGATTGGCTTTCGCACGCCAGCCGCCAAGCCGATAGTTATTTGACCCTAAAGGGCCACGGCGGGCGGCGGACGACTTACCCAGATACCCCGCGCGTCATACGCCTCACACGATCGCCCCGCGCCGGTGGCCGGCCCGGCGATCTCAATTGACCCGCCCCCGTGCGCGTGCTACTTTCGCACTTAACGGGGACCCCGACGTACGAGCACCCCACGCCCGCCGAACAACCCGTCCCAAGGAGCGAGGAGATGTCCAAGTCACGGCGCCGGTTCCGTCGCGCGTTCGCCCGCACCGCCGCCACCGCCGCGGTTGCCGGCGCGGCCGCACTTTTCCCCGCGCCGGCCGCGCACGCGGACCTGGTCGCCTATTGGGACTTCGACAACCCCGCCAGCGCGACGCTCGTCGACCGCTCCCCCAACGGGTTCAACGCCACGATCTCCGGCGGCGCCGTCTACACCCCGTCCGCCGGCGGCAAGTCCGGGCAGGCCGGTGACTACGCCCTGTCGTTCGACGGCGTCAACGACGTCGCCGCCACCACCGCCTCACTCCTGAGCAACCGCGCCCGGTTCACGGTCGCCGGGTGGGTCAGGTACGACACCGCGCCCACCGGCACGTCCGGCATCTGGGGGCAGAACAACGTCGTCGAAGTCGGGTTCAACCCGACCACCGCCCTTAACTTCTGGACGCACAGCGGGAGTTCGACCGGCTTCGCCACGCCCGCCGCCGGCACCGGCTGGCACCACCTCGTCACGATGGGCACCGGCACGGCGCTGGTCATGTACTGGGACGGCGTCGAGATCAAAACCACCCCCGCCGTGACCGCCAACTACGGGTCGTCGACCGACAAGTTCAAAATGGGCGGGCAGGTCTGGAACGCGACCGGCGGCCACTTCCAGGGAAGCCTCGACGACGTCGCCGTGTGGAACGACGCGCTGACCGCCGCCCAGGTCGCGTCGCTCGCCAACGGTTCGGCCACCCCGCTATCGGTCCCCGAGCCCGCGGCCGTCACGCTGGTCGCCACCGGCGCGCTGCTCCTCACCACCCGGCGCCGCCCACGCGAGAGCCAAGGCGCCACCGTTTAGCCGCGACCCGCAGGGCGAGCTTCAAGCGAGCCCGAAGGCGAGCGCGTCGGGCCGCGTTCTCATTACCTCCCCCACCCCCGCACGATCTCCACGAACACCCGCATCCCCACCCCCATCGCCGCATCGGTAAAATCGTACCGATCACTGTGCAGCGGCGGATGACTCTTCGCCTCCACCGGCTCCACGCCCACCAGGAAGAAACAGCCCGGCACCTGCTCGAGGTAATACGCGAAGTCCTCCCCGCCCATCGCCGGCCGGGGCACCAGGTAAAACCGGTCCGCCCCTAGAGCCGCCCGCGCCGCCAGCCCCAGGTAATCCGTCATCGCCGGGTCGTTGATCGTCGGCGGATACCCCTGTTCCCAGTCGAACTCGATCTCGCACGCGTGCGCCGCCGCCACGCCCCTACACCGCCGCTCGATCGACTCGCGGATCCGCTCGCGCATCTGCGGCGTCAGCGTCCGCGCCGTCCCCTGGATCTCCGCCGTGTCCGGAATGACGTTCTCCGCCGTCCCCGCGTGGAACGTGCCCACGGTGACGACCGCCGGCTCGGTCGGGTCCGTCTCGCGCGACACGAAGTGCTGGAGCGACAGCACCGCCTCGCACGCGCACGCGATCGGGTCGCGCCCGAGGTGCGGGAACGCCGCGTGACACCCCCGCCCGCGGAACGTCACGTAGAACTTGTCCGTCGCCGCCAGCAGCGGTCCCGCCTTCGTCGCCACCGTTCCCACCTTCAGCCCCGGCCACCCGTGCAGCCCGAACACCGCCGACACCTTGGGCCCGATCCGCCCGTCGAGCGCGCCCGCCTTCACCAGCCGATCCGCCCCCCCGCCCCCCTCCTCCGCGGGTTGGAACAGGAACTTCACGCAGCAGTCGAGTTCCGCGACGAATCCCTTGATCACGCACGCCGCCCCGAGCAGCGTCGTGATGTGCCCGTCGTGCCCGCACGCGTGCATCCGCCCCTCGTGCATGCTCGCGTACTCCAATCCCGTCTGCTCCACGATCGGCAGAGCATCAATGTCCGCCCGAAGCGCGATACACGGTTTGGTTACATCCCCCACCCACGCGATCGTCGCCGTCGGCGCGTTCTCGACCCCTGCCACGTACGAAATGCCCAGCCGGTCCAACTCCGCCCGGATCGCCGCCGCCGTCTTGTGCTCCTCGTACCCGAGCTCGGGGATCCGGTGAAACGAGCGCCGCAGCTCGACACATCGCGACAACTCGGCGGCGACCAACTGCTCGGAAGTCATGCCGGCGACGGTAATGTGAGACGTTGAGCACGGCAAGCTCCGTAGGGTGGGCTCCGCCCACCGCTTGCGCGACCGGTCTTCGATGCCTTCGCGCAAACCGGTGGGCAGAGCCCACCCTACGCGCGATACCCCACCGCGATCACCCCCAGCGCCTCCCACCCCGTCTTGTTCAACCCGAAGAACGCCCGCGCGTCCTCGTCGTAGAAGTCCGGCGCCACGTTGCACGCCAGCCCCAGACTGCTCGCCGCCAGGTAGATCCGCTGGCCCGCGATTCCCGCCTCCAAATGCGCCAGCCGGTAGGTGTCCGGCCCGCCCTGCGTCATCAGCGTGTGCAGGTTGGCCGTCAGCACGCACACCGCCGGCGCGTCGCCGAACGTGTCGCGGTCGCCCGCGATGTACTTCGCCTCGCGCCGGTACTGGCCCGTCGAGAGCAGATGCCACGCGTCCTTCGGCGGGTGGTAGTACCACAACCCGCGCTCGATCCCCGACACGTCCTGCACGATCCAGAACGGCCGAACCGTCGCCAAGTGCGGCCCCTCAGGGAACATCGGGAAGTACGACCCCCCGCGCATCGCCACGCGGTTGAGCGCCAGCAAGTCCGGCCGCGCGATCGCGCGCTTCATCAACTTCGGCGCGGGCTTGCGATCCATTAACACTTGCCGCACCGGGAGCCCCCCGCTCGGTTCCTTGTCCACCGAGATCGGCGCCGCCAGGTGCGTCGCCGGCAGCGGACACAATTCCGTCAGCGGCGGCCGGATCTGCTGCACCGCCACCCCCGGCGCCGCGCAATCCTGGTGCACGTAAAGGAGTTCGACGCCCACCTCGTCGCTCATCGGCAGCGTCTCGCTCAGGCGCGCCCGCGCGATCGGCGTCATCGCCGGCGCGCCCGCGCCGGGCGGCAGCTCGATCGGCTTGGTCGCCGGGTCCGCCCACGCGACCATCGCGTGCACCGCCTCCGCCGTCGCCGGCGGTTCCTCCGGCGCGAGCCCGATCAAGTCGCGCATCGTCAGGTCGTTGAGCCGCAGTCGCGCCATCGTCTGCACGCCCACGCCCGCCCCGGCGAGCGTCAGGTTCTGCACCATCTGCCCCACGTCCGTCAGCAGCGCCCGGTACCCGCGCCGCCCCCACCGCCAGACCGACCGCGCGTAACATCCCGACACCAGCAGCGCCGCCGGGAGGATCTTGAGGAATTCCAGGTCGGGCCGGCCCTTGCGGATCTGCAACAGCGCCCCCGTCCCCTTCCGCAACTGCCGGAGCGCGAACTCGCGCGGGCAGAAGTGATACAACCCAGGGTCCAACCCCTCGATGGCGAACGCCGCCACGTAAATCTCGACCGCCGACATCGCCTCCGGGTCCGGCAGCGCCCGCGAATAGACCCGCTTCGTCCCGTTCATCCGCGCCGTCTCACCGGCCGCATAATACAACCAGCTCGCCAGCGTCTTCAGGTCCTGAGGCGGCGCGCGAAAGCTGTCCGGCAGCGCGTCCTGTCCCGCCGACAGCAGCGTGATCGCCCCGCCCGGCGCATCGAGCAGCGACGTCGGCAGCGCGATTTTCGGGCACTCCTTGAACACCCGAAATTCCGCCGGCCGCAGCGCCGGGTCCTCCGGCGGCGCGGGCCGGGCCCCGCTCGCGATCACCTTCGACCGCTGGTGGTACGAGTGCAGCCGCTCCACCCGCTCGAGGATGTGCTGGGGGAGCTTCATCTGCTCGGGCCGCCGCCGAACGTCGGCGCGCAGCTTCTTCCAGATTTTACGCAGTGTCTTGTGAGACTTGGGATTGGAAGGGTCGGGCGTCACGAGTTACGGCGAGGACGCTGGCCAGCGGTGGAACCGTGGAAACTGCCATCCCGAGGTACTCCGAGGGATCTGGCCCCGCGAGTCGAGGCCCGTGGCCAACGGCGAGCAGGCCTTGAACTCCCGGCTAGATCCTTCGGAGTACCTCAGGATGACGGTCGTCCAACAGGGCGCAAGCCCCTCAGAACAACTGCCCCAACACCTGCTCCATTCCCATCTGAACGCACGTCACGATCGGCGTGTCCCGCACCGTGTACTTGCTGCTCTGCGTCTCCCGCAGCTTCATCACCAGGTCCAAAAAGTCCGACGGCGACTCCGTCTCGAACGCCACCACGAAGTCCTGGTCGTCCAGCCCGAAGCTGTACGTCGTGTTCAGCTTGATGCTCGGGAACTCGTTCCCCGCCTTGATGTGCACGTCCATGATCGCCTGCCGCTCCTCCAGCGGCAGCAGGTACCAGTCGCGCGTCTTCACGAACGGGTAGACGAACAAGTACTTCCGCTTGCCCGGGATGATGTTCGTCCGGCTCTCGGGCGTGTGGAACGGGTCCAGCTTGTCGATGTAACTCGACCGCTTCGTCTGCGAGAGGAACGCGAACGGCTGCGTGAGATAGCCCGCCAGCCGAGTCTTGTTCAGCGCCGCCACGATCTCCTGAATCGGGTCCGTCGACTTGCCGATCAGCCAGAGCATGAAGTCCGCCTCACTCCGCAGCCCGACCGTCGAGTAGGTGAGACAGATCAGCCCCTCGCGCCGTTGATTGACCGCCTCGACGTACTCCCGCCGGATCTCCTCCTTCTCCTGCGCCGACAACCGTCGAAACGCCGGGTCCAGCTTCCAGAACGAAAAGCTCACGAACTGCCGCTGAATCTGCGGCCCCCCCGCCGGCGCGCCGTGCGGCTGACCGGCAGTGGTGGGACGACCCTGGGGGGTGGCGGGCGCTGCGGAACTCGATTCGCTCATGGTGTGTGTGCTCCGTGTAATTGCGAACCGGGCATTGTATGGACGACCGCGGGACCGTCCAAACCACCTGCGCGAAGCACAGACTGAAATCGCCCTCCAGGTTCACGCCACCCCACACCGCACGATCATCCGCGGCGCCCCGTCCTTAAACCCGCTCCCGTCATAATTCCCCCACATCTTCTCCATCTCGAACCCGTTCCGCTCCATCAGCAGCACGAGTTCTCGCGGAAAGATACACGCCATATCGAACGAGAACTTCTCGTGCCGTGCCCGCCCGTGCGCGTCGAACCACTTGTACCGCGTCGTCACGTGCATGACCTGCTTCGCCATGTCGCGCGTGATGTCGGTCGTGCGATACACCGTCCGCCCGAGTTCGGGCACGAAGAACGTCGCCGGATCAATGCCGCGCTCCACCTGCCGCGCGAGCTGCACATGATCCGGGTTGAACAGGTCCGCCCAGAACCGCCCCCGCGGCTTCAGGTGCTTCCGCACCCGCTGCAACACCTCGTCCTGCTCCGCCGGCGTCACGAACGCCAGCAGCGTGTTGAAGAAGATGCACGCCCAGTCGAACTTCCGCCCCAGATCCAGCTTCAGCGCATCCTGCCGCACCAACTTCAACTCTCGCTCCGTCAGCCCCACCCCGTCCCGCTTACCTCTCGCGATCTCGACCATGTCCGCCATGTAATCGACGCCCACGACCCGGTGCCCCGCCTGCGCCATCGGGATCGCCGCCCGCCCCGTCCCCACCGCGATCTCCAGGATGTCCAGCCGCCTCCCGCGCTGCAACTGCCCCAGAAAGAACGGCACATCGTGCCGCAACATCGCGTGCCGCTCGTTGTCCGCGTCGTAATACTGCGCGACCGCCTTGTAACGCTTCATGCCCCGACGATAACAAAAAAGGGAGCCCACCGACTTGTCGCGGGACGGACGCCCGCCCACGTCGGTACACCGCCGCCGGGTGCCATGCTCAGACCCGCCGCCATGACACGCATTCTCGCGCACGCGCGTTCGGCGGGGATGGGCATGCGGGGCGTCGATGCCACTCGCCGCTCGCATGCCCATCCCCGCCGATCGCGCACTTTCGCGAGCCTGGCACTTGTTCAGACCGGCGACATGGGTGACACCGGTCCGGGGACATGGGTGACACACTCTACCCGGCCGCCCGCCCGCCGTCGCCGCGGACGTCGAGGTCGGTCACGTGCTCGTGGCAGTAGTACACGCCGAACACGCCGTCGGCCGTCGTCGGGCGGACGGCGACGCGCTCGCCGGCGAAGGCCTTGCCGAGGCGCCGCGGCCGCCCGCGGACGCTGACGCACCCCTGGGCGGACACGCGCCGCACCGCGTCGCCCGGCCCGTACTCGAACGGCGGCGGGGCCTCGACGAACGCGCGCGCGGGCTCGGCGCGTACCGCGTGGCCGGCGTCGCCAGCCCGAGCGCCTCGTGCGGCCGCCGCAGGTCGTACACGTCC
>DASPKW010000404.1:0-7859 GCA_035627895.1 Tepidisphaeraceae bacterium
CGTCATGGACGTCTCCAGGGAACCCGCCGCCACCAAGGCGATGTACGGCATCGGCGAGTCCGCCACCGACACGTTCGGCAAGCAGTGCCTGATGGCCCGCCGGTTCGCCGAGGCCGGCGTCCGGTTCATCGAGATCACCCACGGCAACTGGGACCAGCACCAGCAGCTCAAGCAGCGCCACGAGGCCAACGCGACCGCGATCGACAAACCCATCGCCGGCCTGATCGCCGACCTCAAGTCCCGGGGCATGCTCAAGGACACCCTGATCGTCTGGGGCGGCGAGTTCGGCCGTACCCCCACCGCCCAGGGCCGCGACGGCCGCGACCACAACAACCGCGGCTTCTCCATCTGGATGGCCGGCGGCGGCGTCAAGGGCGGCCTCCGCCACGGCCAGACCGACGAGCTCGGCGCCCGCGCCGACGTCGACAAGGTCCACATCCACGACCTCCACGCCACGCTTTTGCACCTGCTCGGCATGGACCACGAGCGCCTGACCTACCGCTACGCCGGCCGAGACTTCCGACTCACCGACGTCCACGGCAACGTGGTGAAGCAGATCATCGCGTGACGATCGCGACAGCGCCCTACTCCCTCTCCCAGTCGCGCCAATGGAGCGATTCGCGGTGACGTTCGTTCGCGACGGGGAGAGGGCGGGGGTGAGGGCCGAACACCGAAAGCCTCTCATTCGCGACCCTACGCCGACTGCTCTGGAGTCGGATTCCGGTGCAGCCGGATCGACCTGCGTCGTCATGGCTCTTCGCCGCGGGACACCTACCGTCCCCCCTCCGCCTCCCGCGCCGCCCGCGCGAGCTCGTCCAACTCCCCCTGCGGTTCCGGCTCCGCCACCTGCGCCGGCGCGTACACCGCTTCGGCGATCCGCCCCAAGTCCTCCGCCGTCACCGACCCCCGGTGCGCCATCACCTGGCAAAGCGACCCCACGTACAGCTTGAGCAACCCCAACTCGCGCTCCAACTGCTCGATCCGCGCGTCCTGCTCCTGGTCCCGGTTCCCGCGAGCCCCGATCGACCGCCGCACCCGGTCGATCGCGTCGCGCTGCTCCTGAATGTCCATCTGCTGCCCGAAATCGCCCAGGAAAAAGAATCGTCCCCAGCCCATGCGCATGCCTCCGGTTCGCGTCTACCTCAAGTATCCGCACCCCCGCGTGCACTCGCGATGATAAATCGCCCGGACGTTTCAACCCCGCCCGGCGACGGGCGCCCCGTCGTCGCTTCGCGTCGTCGCGATTCCCCCCTCACTCCTTCGGCAACTCTTGGATCCCCAGCAGCGCCTCGAAATCCAGCTTCTCCCCGGCCTTCGGCGCCGCCGCCTTCCCCTTCTTTCCCTTCTTCCCCTCTTCCGGCGCCCCGCCACCGAACAGCACGGCGGCCAGGCGCGCCAGCTCCGCCTCCGACACCACGCCCTTTTCGATCAGCATCTGCCCGAGCACCTCGAGCCCCAAGCGCAGCGAAAACACCTCGCGCCGCAGCGCGTCGACCGAATCGCGGGGCACCGGTGCCGCCCCATCCGGGCCCGCCGTCACGGCGCGCCGGATCTGGTCGACCGCGAGTTCCGCGCTCTTCAGGTCTGCGTGTCTTCCCATACTGCCAAGAAAAAAGAACCGACCCCGCCCCACGGTGGCAGCCTCCTTCGTTCCATACAACTGTCGTCCCGCTTCCGGCCTCCCGTCCTGGGCTGCCGGCTCACCATGCGGAACTCTCGAACGGCCAGATTCGCATCATAATCCCCCAACGTCCCATACACGAGCGGAATATGTAGCAGCAGTAACAATCCCCATAGCAAGGACGTCAACATGGCGAAGATGGGACACGTGGCGTATCTGGCGGCAGTTTTTCTGACAGCCGTCGCTCGAACGGCGGGCGCCGCAGACCCCGCGGTCGCCGTGCCGCCGGCCAAGGTGGAATCGGTCGTCAAGATCTGGGACCAGGCAAAACATAACGCCTTCACCGACCTGATCCGCCACACCGACGGCACCTGGCTCTGCACCTTCCGCGAAGGCTCGGCCCACATCCCCGGCATCGACGGCACCATCCGCGTCATCGCCAGCAAGGAGGGCGGGAAGTGGGAGTCGCGCGCCCTCCTGGCCGAGCAGGGCGTCGACCTCCGCGACTCCAAGATCTGCCACACGCCCGACGGCCGGCTCATGCTGGTCATGGGCGGCTCCTACTACGACGGCGCCGAGCCCACGCCCAACCGCAAGCGCACCGGCATGCACACGCGCGTCGCCTTCTCGTCCGACGGCGGCACGACCTGGACGCCGCCCGCCAAGATCGAGGGCGTCCCCGATAACGTCTGGCTCTGGCGCGTCACGTGGCACAAGGGCGTCGGGTACGGGACGGTCTACGGCATCGCCCGCGACGCGAAGGGCAACCGCGAGTTCGCCGTCTACCGCACGACCGACGGCCTGAAGTACGCCGACCCGATCGACACGAAAGTCCCCGCGAGCGGCGGCGAAGCGACGATCCGCTTCATGCCCGACGACACGATGCACGTCCTCTTCCGCGGCGAGGGCAAGACGCGCAGCGCGTTCATCGGCACGAGCAAGGCGCCGTACGCGGACTGGAATTGGAAGGACGCCGGCCGGGCGGCGCAGGGGCCCAACTTCATCCGCCTCGCCGACGGCCGACTGGTTTACGCCGGCCGCGACTTTGATCCGAAGGCGAAGACCGTGCTGGGCGTCATGACCGCCGAGACGCTCGCGCCGCTGGTGACATTGCCCAGCGGCGGCGACACGAGTTACCCCGGCCTCGTCGAAGCCGAGCCCAACCTGGTGTGGATGAGCTACTACTCGTCACACGAGGGGAAGTCGGCGATCTATTTGGCGAAGGTTCGCATAGCGAAGTAACGGCGGTCCGCCGCTAACCCGCAAGCGGGGGCGCTGCGCACACGGGTCACGCCCCGATCGCCTTCCCCTTCGCCACCGTCGGGTCCCGCGGGTAGTCGAGCGGCGTCCGACCGATTTTGACCACCTCGACGATCACGTGGTGCTCGGTCCCCGGGAGTTCCACCGGGTGGACGACCGCCGGCGCCCCGGACAGCAGGCGGATCGCCGTCTGCGCTTCGGGCAGTTCCTCGGCGATCTTCGCCCCCTTCATCGCCAGGAACTTCCCGCCCTTCTTGACCAGCGGCAAGCACCACTCGGCCAGGAAGGTCATCGCCGCCACCGCCCGGGCGATCACGACGTCGCACGAGTCGCGCAACTCCCCGCGCCCCGCGGCCTCGGCGCGGTCGGCGATCACCGTCACGTTCGCCAGGTCCAGGGCCGCGGCCGTCTCCCGCAAAAACTCCGCCTTCTTCTTCGTCGACTCGATCAGGAACACCTGCGCGTCCGGCCGGGCGCTGGCGAGCACGAGGCCCGGCACGCCCCCGCCCGAGCCAACGTCCGCCAACCGGTGCGCCCCGGCCGGTAGGTGGGGCAGTACCGTCAGGGCGTCCGCCACGTGCGCCACGTCCGCCGTCGCGCGGTCTGGGATGCGCGTCAAATTCATCCGCTTGTTGGCCTCGAGCAGCAGCGTGATGTACCGGTCGAGCTGCGCCGTCTGCAGGTGCGACAACGCCACGCCCGCCCGCCCCGCGATCTCGTTCCAAAGCTCAATCATCCCCGTAGGGTGGGCACTGCCCACCGTTCTGTCCAGTACCCGTTCCCCTTGTCTCCTTGTCCCCATGTCTCCCCCTCCTCATTTCTTCTCCGATTTCTCCGCCGCCTCTAACGCCAACTTTACGCCCTCGTCGGTCGTCGGCGACTTCTTCACCCCGTGGTCCGTCAATTCGTCGAACACCTTCTGCGCCACGTCGCACGGGCGGTTGATCGCCTCAAGGTAGCCGTCGCAGACGGTTTTGTTCATCGCCGTGATTTCCGCCTTCGCCTTCTCCAACCCGGCCGCCACGAACTTTTTGCCGTCCACCTTCGCTGCCTGCGCCTTGGCGATTGCCTCGGCTTTCGCGTAGTACGCCTCCGCGAGCCGCCGGTGACCCTCCTCGTGCTCCTTTAATCGATCCGTCGCCCCCGTCGGCAGCCAGATCGTGATCGCGAGTTTCAGCCGGACGGTCAGGCCGCTGATCACCACATCCACCGGCGGCTCGCCCTTGGTCCCCGGCACCGCCCGCCGTGGCCGCGTCGCGAACGCCACGTCCGCGTCCACCTCGAACCGGTACAAACACGCCGCCGCCTCCCCCGGCTTGAACGGCGGGTCCAACACCGGCGGCTTCTTCGGGTCGAACTCCTTGTACTCGACCGTCGGCTCGGCCTTCTCGACCTTCACCTCGGCCGGTGCCGGAAGCGCCAAGAGCACAATCACCGCGGTCACGAGCACGATTCGCATGCCCGGATGATACCCACTATGCCCCACCACCCCACCCCGTCCTCTCCCCATCATTTCTTCGACTTCCGCCACTCCTCCATCGCCAATTTTACTCCCGCCTCGCTCGTCACGTCGCGCACGCGCGAGTGGTCCGTGATCCGGTCGTAGATCTGCTCGACCTCGTCCGTCGGCCCCTTCACGGCGACCACGTACCGGTCGCTGATCCCCGCCGCCGCCTTCTGCAGCGCCGCCTGGACGGCCGCGTTCTTGTCCTTCCCCTCGCCCTCGACCGGCGCGCCGACCACGCCCTTGGCCGCCTCCCGCGCGGCCGCCTGCGCGTCCTTGTAAAACGCCTCGGCGATCCTGAGGTGCCCCTCCTCGTGCGCCCGCACGTGATCGTCCACCCCCTTGGGCAGCCAGATCGTGACCGGCATCGACAGGCGGACCGCCACCGAGTCGATCCGCACGCTCGCCCGAAATCCGCCGGCCGCGGGCGTCACCGACACCGGCGCGAACCGGAAATCCACCTCGATCCGGAACACGTACTCGCAGAGCGCAATCTCGTTCGCCTTCAGCGGCGGCTTGGGCGACTTGGGGTCGGCCGGGTCGAACGTCTTGCGCTCGACCTTCGGGGCGGCCTTGGTGACGGAGACGGGATCCGCCGCGCGAACCGCAAATGACGCCACGAACAGGACGACAAGGATCGGCGCGACTCGCATGCCGGTCATCATACCGGTGTCGCGCGCCCTCCGTTCGTCCTTCTGACATTGACCCCCACCCCCCGCATCCCCACAATCCCCCCATGCCCAAGCTCACCATCGAAGACGGCCCCACCCTCGACGTCCCGGCCGGGAAGCGCCTGATCAACGCCCTCGTCGAGGACGCCGCCACCGACCAACTCCACGCCTGCGGCGGTAACGCCCGCTGCACCACCTGCCGCGTCCTCATCACTGAGGGCGAGCCGACCACGATGACCCAGGCCGAGAAAGACCTGTACGTCGCCCGCGGCCTCTCGGCGACGCCCGGCCTGCGCCTGTCCTGCCAGATCCTGTGCGACCACGACATGACGGTGAAGGTGATCTCGCGGCTCGCCGGCTCGGGTCGGAAGGACGCGGGTTCGCCCACCGCGCCGGACATCCAGCCGCCGCCCGTGTGGACGACGAAGTGAATGTCGAATGACAAAACCGGAATGACGAATCAATGACAAAGCCCAAATGACGAATGGCGAAATGGAAAGCGGCCGCGCCGGGCCGTTTCGTCATTCGAGTTTGAACATTCGTCATTGATTCGACATCGAATTTTCGACATTCGTCATTTTCCGAGCACCACCTCCACGTCCACCTCGTTCCCCTCCCGCCACACGCGCATCGTCACCTTCTCGCCGGCACTCAGCCGCTCGAGCACCGCGTCGACGTCCGCGGGCGATCGGATCGCGCGCGACCCGATCTTCTGAATCACGTCCCCCGGGATGATCGTCCCGCGCACGCGCTGCGTCGGCTTGAGCCCCGCCCGCGCCGCCGGCGAGTTCTCCGCCACGCCCAGCACAAGCGCCCCTTGGATCCCAAGTTGCCCCGTCACCGCCCGGCTGAACCGCTCGTCGAACACCGCGCCGAACTCGGGCTTGGCGAGCTTGCCGTCCTTGATCAGCTGTGGCACGACCCGGTTCACCGTGTCCGCCGGCACCGCGAACCCGATCCCCGCGCTCGCCCCGCTCGGCGAGTAGATGGCCGTGTTCACCCCGATGAGCCGCCCGCTCGAATCCAGCAGCGGCCCGCCCGAGTTCCCCGGGTTGATTGCCGCGTCGGTCTGGATGGCCTCCTCGATCGGCTGCCCGCTGACGCCCTGGATCGTCCGACCCAGCGCGCTGACGATCCCCGTCGTCAGCGTCTGGTCGAGTCCGAACGGGTTGCCGATCGCGAACACCTTCTGCCCGACCTTCAGCCCGCTCGACGCCCCGACGAACGGGATCTTGTGCAGCTTCGACGCCGGCGCGTTCACCTTCAATACCGCCAAATCGAAGTTAGGCGCCACGCCGACGAGCGTCGCCTCGTACGTCGAATGATCGTTGAGCGTCACCCGCGCGGAGGATGACCCCTGGATCACGTGAAAGTTCGTCACCACGTGCCCCGCCTCGTCCCACACGAATCCCGACCCCGTCCCCGCCGGGATCTCGCTGACGTTCCGCGTCCACAAATTCACCCGCTGCTGCAGCGTCGTGATGTACACGACCGACGGACTCACCTTCTCGAACAATTCCACCGTCGCCCGCTCGTCCCCCGCAAGCTGTCCCGCCGGCGTCACCGGCCGCTCCGGCTCGGGCCGGCCGACGTCGAAGAGCCATCGATAGACGAGAAATCCCAGCCCCACCCCGAGCAGCAACCCCGCGACCCACATTGCCCCCGCGCGTCGCGGCGGACGAGTAGGGGGGTACGACGGCAATCCGTACGACGGTGGCGAACCGTAGGCGCTCATGGCGCGGATTCTAGGAGGCCACTGCGAGGGCGTCATCCTCTGGTCCCCTCTCCCGGACGCGCCTCAAGATGTTGCACGCCCGCATCCGCAGTCGCGTCCGGGATAGGGATAGGGTGAGGGCATACAGCGGCCTCTCGCGCAAGACGATCGTCGGTTTGCCAGAGCTCGCGCCATGCCCTCACCCCAACCCTCTCCCAGACGCGACTACACCGTTCACCAATCTCGCTCGCCGGCGCGTCCGGGAGAGGGAGTCATTCGATCACCCACGAGTTCGTCGTCGAGTTCCCGAACCGCTCCCAATCCTTGAACTGCCAGACGACCTTCTTTTCGCGGTCGATCTCAATCACCTGCGGGTTTTCCTTACCCGCGTGACAGTTCCCGATCACCACGTTCCCGTTCTTCAAGACCTGCACCGTCGTCACCCACGCCAGCGTGATCCCCGGCAGATCCTTCTGCCCCACCTGCCACACGATCCGCTTGTCCGGCCTCACCTCGAGCACGCTGTGCCCGTTCCCCGTCCCGATCAGCGTGTTCCCGTTGCCCAGCCGGACCGCGGAAAACACCTGGTTCCCCCACGACTCGGGCCCGTGCCCGCCCGCCGGCTTCTTGTCGAACAGCGGCACCGGGAACTCCCACACCACGTTCCCCGCCCCGTCGTACTCCTTCACCACCCCGTCCCCCTCGTGCGCCACGAGGTAGTTCCCGTTGTCGAGCTTGCGCGCCAGCCGGGTGTCGCGGTGGGCGTTGGGCTTGCTCACCTTGAGCTTGATCTCCTTGACGATTTTCCCGTCCTTGTCGACCTCGATGATCCGCCCCACGCCCGACTCGGCGATCATCGTGTTACCGTCCGCCAGGCGCTGGAACGCGTGCACTTCGACCTTCTTGCCCGCGTTGCCGTTGGCCTTGGACGCGTCGTACTCCCATACGATTTTGTTCGCCTTCGGGTCGACCTCGACGATCTTGTTGATCCCCCCGCCGTGGAACAGCACGTTGCCGTTGGGCAGCAATTGCAGGTCGTGCAGCCCGCCGATCTTGTACTCCCACTCGGTCTTCCCAGCGGCGTCGATG
>DASPKW010000405.1:0-3898 GCA_035627895.1 Tepidisphaeraceae bacterium
CGCCGCGCCCGCTCCAGCAGCGCCGGGTACCGCGGGTCGAACGGCTCGAAGAGGATCGACTTCAAGCTCGACACCAACGTCCACGTCGCGACTTGATCGGCCCGCTCTTCGTTCCAAAACTCGTCGGCCTCGCTGACGCGGGACAGGAACTCGAACAGGACGAGCGCCACGTGACGCTCCAACGTGACCGCCACGGGGTCGAGCATGTGCGAAGCCCGTTCGCGCGCCAGGAAGGGGGCGACCGCGTCCACGTACTCGCGTGTCCCGGGCAAGGGACTCGCCATGACGGCCGCCACGAACTCCGCCGGCGGCGCGTACCGATGGGCCTCCACGTAATGTGCGATCATCTCCGGGGAGAAGAACAGCCGGTCGCCGTCGGGCACGCCGAAGTTGGCCGTGCCGTGCGCCCGTTCGCAGAACTCGCAGGTGTGGTATCCGCCCGCCGCCCCCAGGCCGAGCGCCGCGGCACTGGCGGGGCAGCGATCGGCGTACTCCTTGAGCTTGGCAAGGAACTCCGGCGCCACGTCCGCCTGGGGAAACGGATGATCGGGGTGCAGCCAGCCGACCGACACCGTTCCGGGTTCGAAGGACTGCATGTCCATGTCTGGCACGTGACTCATGGGGATAAGGTAGAAGGAGAGAAGCTCGCCACCCGCGCGCGTCGGACCGTCCGGCGATCATACCAACACGTTCGCCCTGCGCGGCGCGGGCCCCCCGCAGGGGGGCGGCGGGCCCGGCAAGGGGGAGGCCGCGGTCATCGCGCAGCCTTGTAGCGCCGCAATCGCCAGCGTCGCGACCAGCGCCGCGAGCGAGACGCAGTACAGGGTGATGGGGACGGCGAACCAGGGCGAAGGGATGAACGCGATCGGGAAGCCCAACTTCGGTTGCCACACCAGCCGCCGACTCCAGCGCCAGCCGACGACGGCGGACGCGGCGGTGACGACCGCGATCACGACCAGCGCGCTTGGCCGGTCGAGCGTTACGGCCGCCGCGGCGACCGCGCCCCCGCGGGCGGCGTTCAACCAGAGCGGCCCGACGGCGAGGCGCACCATGTCTTTGGGGGCTAGCTCCGCACCCGTGCCGGCCCGTTCGAGCTGCCGGCGGTGGTGTTCCTCGCAGAAGACGCTCAGCCGGACGCGCGGCCGAGGACAGCCGGCGTGGCGACAGGGTTCGAGTTGGGACGGGGCTTCAATCACGGCGGGATGACGACCAATTTACCGCGCGCGGGATTGCGTGCCGCAGCCGCCGGGTCGCCGCCATCGTCGCACCGATTGCAGGATCGCCCGCCCAGAAGAACGCCGGCCAGTTGACGCTTCGCGGTCTTCCGCGGGGGAGAGACTTTTCACCGCCGGCGCAGCCGTCCTTCCGAACCGATCGCGAAGGAGCGCGGGCCGTCCGCGCGATGGACCCGGCGCGCGGGCGGCGGGGCGCGGCGTCCCGCGGCCGGGCCGCCGGGGGCCGCGGGACCGGACGGGCGGGCTGCCGGCCGTTGAGGCGTCTGGGCCGTCCGGTAACGTTCCGCTGCCGTCCGCGAGAGCTCCACTGCCCTCCGCGAGAGTTCTACTGCCGTCCGCGGAACGCCCACTGCCGTCCGCGGAAGTTCCGCCGCCGTCCGGGGATGTCGCTCCGCCGTGCGGGAACGGTCCGCCGCCGTGCGGCGAGCGGCTGCCGAGGCCCGGCGGACCCGCCACGCCGGGGGCCGGGGGGGCGACGGGTCCGATCAATCCTTCAGTTCGCCGCATGACGGGCGGGGCGCTCGCGGGGCGCGGGGGAACCGCGCGTCATGAGGCGCTCGGCCCGCGCTCGGCCCGCCGGGCTCGCGGGCGGGTCGCCCGTGCCACGGGGGCGGGCGGCTCCGGGGGAGTCGTCTCCGGCCGCGCGGGCGAGGGCTCGGCCCGCCGCGCGTCCGAGAATGCGCGGCTCGGCGGTCCGGGCGGGCGGCGGGTGTTCGATATTCGATTGGCCGGGTGCAGTCGAGGTCTCGGCGGTCGCGGTCGTCAAGAGCCTGTTCAGGTCACTCCCCGCGGAGGTCGCTCGGGCCGTCTTTCGTGTAACGTCCGCGGCGCGGATCCCGTATAACCCGCGGCGGGCGCGCGAGTTTGGCCCGTTTGACCGGTCGGGTGACCGGGATACGATGCGGGGCCCGCGACGGTGGTGATCGGAATCGGATTCGATCGCGGCGTCGCCGGACTCGCACGTCAGAACCTACAGGAGCATCGAATGACTCAGACCCTCCGCCCGATTTCCGTCGTGGCGCGTCGCGTGGCCCGCGGGGCCGCCGTCGTCGCCTGTGCCGTGGCCGCCCTCGTGGGGACCGGCGCGAACGCCCAGGTGTTGCCGCTGCTGCCCAGCGAGAGCCTGGTCGTGATCAAGGTGAACAATTTGCAGGCCGTGAGCGACAAGGCCGCGGGGCTGATCAAAGATTGGGGCCTGGACCAGATGCGGCCGGAGCTGACGGACCCGCTCGGGTCGGTGCTCACCATGACGGGGATGGGCGCGGGGCTCGACAAGGCGGGCGAGGTCGGCGTGGCGATCATGCCGCCGAATCAGGCCGCCGCGGGCGGTCGGCAGGGGCCTCCGGACTTCCTGGCGCTGGTGCCGGTGACGGACTATAAGGCGTTCATCGGCGCGCTGCCGAAGGCGACGACCGAGGGCGAGCTGACGACGATCAAGGCCGGCGGGCGGCCGGTGTTCGTGACGAACTGGGGCAAGTACGCGGCCGTGTCGCCGAACCAGGCGCTGGCGACGACGAAGGGCCAGGGCATCGTCCCGCCGCCCGCGTCGGCGAAGGAGCTCGCCACGAAGGACGTGGTCGTCTTCGCGAACTTCAAGGAGATCCGGAAGATCGCGCTGCCGCAGTTCCAGATGATGAAGCCGTTCATCCTCGCGCAGATGAACCAGGGGATGCAGCAGGCGCCGAACGCGAACCCGCAGATGACGGCGATGGTGTCGGCGTACATGGGCCAGATCCTCAGCGGGGTCGAGACGTTCATGACGGACGCGGACGGCGTCACGTTCGGGATCACGCTCGACAAGGACGGGATCTCGACGACGCTGCTGACCGACTTCTCGCCCGGGTCGTACCTGGGCAAGGCGGTGGCGGGCGCGAAGAACACCGGCGACTCGTTGACGGGCGGGCTGCCGGCAGGCAAGTACATGATCTACGGCGGGATGGTGTTCAGCCCGAACTCGGCGGCGATGTTCAACGACTTCCTGGGCCCGATCGAGAAGGCCGTGGCGGGCGCGGGGGACGCGGGCAAGCCGGCGGCGGCGTACTTCGCGGCGACGCGCGACTTCATGGGCGCGGTGCGGCAGATGAACTTCGGCCTGATGGCCCCGCCGGCCAACGCGCTGCAGGGCGGCGGGTTCGTGCAGGGCGTGTCCGTCATGACGGGCGACGCGGACAAGCTGGCGGCGGCGATGAAGACGATCTCGGACAACTCGACGGCGATGATGGCGGCGTCGGGCATGGGGAACATCAAGACGGTCGTCACGCCGGGCGCGCAGGTCGGGGCGGCGACGCTCGACAAGTACGCGACGACGTACGGCGAGCCGCAGAACGCCCAGGAACAGCAGATGTCGGTGTTCATGGAGATGATCTACGGCAAGGGCGGGCCGAGCGGGTACGTCGGGAAGGTGGCGGCGGACAAGATGATCCAGACGATCGGCGGGGGCGAGGCGCTGGCGGCGTCGGCCGTGCAGGCGGTCGGGCAGAACGCCGACCCGATCGCGCAGGGCGCGGCGGCGAACGTGCTCGCCAAGCTCCCGAAGGAGCGCGTGGCGGTGATGTTCGTGGCGGTCGACCAGATCGCGACGACCGTGCTGGACGTGATGGCGGCCAAGGGCGTGCCGGGCGGGGTGAAGCTCCCGCCGAACCTCCCGCCGGTCGGCGCGGCGG
>DASPKW010000406.1:0-5991 GCA_035627895.1 Tepidisphaeraceae bacterium
CGAGTACGTGGAAGTGTTCTACAATCGCGAGCGGCTCCACAGCTCGCTAGGGTATAAGAGCCCCGAGCAGTTCGAGGCCGCCCTGAATTAACCCCGCGCCGCGCCCACCGTTCGTGGGGAGGTCCAGGAAGGAACCTGGGAGTCCGGCTGGTGCCTTTCCCCGCCCCCTCGGATGCCGTGATGGTGCGAAGCATCATCGTTTTTCAAATGGCGATGCGTCAGTTAGGATTCTGCGTAACACTTTGTGCCACGAGAGAATGGACGCGTGGTGCACGGAGAGGAAGGAAGCACCGTGCTAGAGGTTCGCGAGCGCCTTTCGATCATCGGCTCGATCGCGTTTGACACGCTGGTGGCCGCGGTCTGGGTCGCGGCAAACGCTGGGGTGCATTGGCTGGAATCAAAACTGCACACGGCCGCAGTCGACCAGTGGACTCTCGTAGCGTTTCGTTGGACGTTCGCCATCACTACTCTGTTTGTGGTGATTATTTTCGCCGTTCGTGACATGGTGGTGATTTGGCGGAAGGTGGCAAAGAGCCTGCGTGAGCGTCCTAGGCCCAGCCGCCTGACCGAAACCGTGAAGGAGGGCCAATGAGGCGTTTCCCTCCACACCTACGAAAGGTTCTCTTTTTCGTCGACCGGCTGCCGTCGCGGCTAAGGGCGGCTGAGCGATCTACAATCCTTGAGTTTGCCTCCGGACGACTGCCATTTGATCGCGGTGCGCGTCACGCAATGCGCGTTCTAGGGATGCGGTTGGCTGTCTTCCTGTCCTGTGGATTGTTTGTCGTTCTTGTTTTCAGCCCGCTTCTTCTTCTCCACCGCTCAGCTGCCATCGCACTTTACGCCGGAATTGTGACCACGTCGGTCGCCTTCATCGCGTTAGAGAAGCTTTGGATTGCGCGGAGGTCGGCGGATCGGCGTCGCGAGACCGTCTTTCGAGCGTTCGCACGCGCGTACTTTGAAGGCGGCAGTCTTTTGGTTCTCGATCCGTTGCTCGCCGGCGAGATCGAGAACCTTCGACGAACCGGAGTGTTGGCTCGAATCAAGCGCCTGTTCGACATGTTTCCCGCCTCCTCGGAAGACGAGCGATCAAGATTCCGGGAACTGGCACGGCGGATTGCGACCGCACTGGATCAACCAGTTCGGACAAATGAGATGACGACACTTTGGTACCTTGTTCTTACGCATCTAGCCGCGCTCGACTACGCCCTCCTTCATCAAGACTCGACCGCGGTGCCGCTCGCTCGTCTTAGTGTTAGCTTATCTGCGCTTGAGGGGGGGCTAGGGATTGCGCCTGTGGCAGCTTCGGCAGACAGATCAGCCTTCTCTCGCGCGGCCTGGACCTCACCTCGATCCTGAACACAGCTGCGCTTTCGGCCTACGCGGCCGATCGTCGCCGCGCGACGCCCCCCCTTGGCGGACACGCTGCGCCCGGCGGGCGTGCGGCACTCTCCCACTCCGACCGCGGCCCGGAAAGGCCCGGCCCGCCATCCCGCGCGGGGCGCGTTGGGCCGCGATGCCCCGTTGGGTATCATCGGCCGCGTGACCGCCAACGACCCCGCCGGACGACAGTCGCCGCCGCCGCCGCCCGCCGACGCGTGGGCGTCGCTTCCCGACGATTCGTGGGCCGAGCTGCCGCTGCCGGAGTCGCCGCCGCCCGCGCTCGACTACGCCGGGCCGTCCCGGCCGGGGTTGCTCCGTCGCGCGCTTCGCTGGTGGCCGATCTGGGCGCTCGTCGTCGCCGCCGGGTTCGGCGTCGCGTACGGGCCGGGCGTCTGGCGGCACGTCCGGTTGATGCGCCTCCAGGCCGCGTGCCTGTCGGCCGACCTTCCGCGGGACCGGCCGGTGCTAGAAACTGATCGCGCGGCGGCCGCGGCGCTGGTCGCGGCCGGGCCGCCGGAATACTCCCTCGATCTGAACGGGGTGGCCGTGCGGCGGGACCCGCGGTGGGCGGCGCTGGCGGCCGAGCTGGGCCTGCCGCCGTGGCCGGGGCACGGGCCGGGGTATCCGATGCCTACGGTGTTCTGCGGCGAGCGATTCACCCCGTCCGGCGCAAGGCGCCTGGTCGTCCTCGAGGGCTTCGACGACGTCACGGTCATCGAGCCGGCCGGGTGGGGCGGGGGCAGGCCACGGGTGGTGTGGCGGGCGCGCGTCCGGCAGGCCGCGGCGTTCGACCGGGTGGGCGAGGTACTTAACCGACTGGTGCTGGCGCCGGGCGCATCGCCGAGCGCCATGGCGGGCGTGCCCGACCCGGCCGACCGATCGCGATTCACGATGTCGGCAAAGTTCAACGGCGTCCCCGCCACCGTCGAGTTTCGATTGGGCGATGACGACCAGGTGACACAGGCGGTGGTCGACGAGCCGGGGTTCACAGCCCGCGCAGTCGCGGCCCGCGACGCGTACTGGGCGGCGATGGAGAAGGCGGCCGCGACGCGCCGGACCCGGTGAGCCCGGCCCGACCGCGACCGCTCCCGCGCACCCGCAGGAGAGGAGGCGGGGAAGACGCCATCGGCTCAAGTGTTCTCCCCCGCCCAAGGGGGGGTTCCCGCACCCGCTCCTCCACCCCCGCTTCCTTCTCACTTCCCCTCCGCAGAGAAGGCCGGACGCCGGCCGCGCGGGGCACGCGGTCGGGCGCGCTTCGCCGCCGCCGAGACGCGCGTCTCGGAGGCTTGGACGCGCGTCCCGAGGTCTTAGCCGCGCGTCTCCGAGCGTTAGCCGCGCGTCTGCGACTCTTAGACGCGCGTCTCGGAGTCTGAGCCGCGCGTCTCCAACACTGAGACGCGCGTCTCCAACTCTAAGCCGCGTCTCGAACTCTTAGACGCGCGTCTCCGACTCTTAGCCGCGCGTCATCAACTCTGAGACGCGCGTCTTCGCGGCGGCGGCGGGCGTGCGTTGTTCGCGGGACGGGCGGGGCAGCGGTGCGCGGGGCGGTTTTATCTGCCCCGGGCGGGTAGAGGCGGCCGCGGTCCGGGCGGGCGGCGCGGTGGGGCGGAGTCCTGGGGCGTCGGCGGTGCCGCGCGGCGGAGCGCGATGGCGTCGGGGGAGGCGGCTCAGGCGCGGCGGGGAATCGGAACGGCGTCGCACCGCGCGGAAGACGCGATTTCGCGGGGGAATCGTCGCTTTTGCAGCGTATAGGACGAACCAATGACGGGAAAATGTTTTTTGATTAAGTCCCTGCTCTTCGCCGTCGAAAAGGGTTGCCAGAGCGGCGAAGTCGTGCGGCACTGTGAGCCGGGCGGCGGGGTCCGCGGACGTCGTGCTCCGAGGACGTGACATGCCCAAGTTTCCCCCCGCCGCCGAGAACCCGCTCATCGTGTCCGCCGCCAACTTCGGCGCGAAGATCACGGCCGCCCCGTTGCTCGCGGGCCTTACCCCTCTGCAAGCCACGGCGTTCGATACGGCCTTGTCCGACTTCACCGTGGCCCACACGGTGGCCAATAATCCGCTCACCCGGTCGCCCGCCAATGTCGTTCAGAAGAACATCAAGAAGCAGGTTTTGGTCGACCTGTACCGCCAGCTCGCGGGGGTGGCGCAGCGGTTCCCGGGGATGAACAACTTCATCCGGGCCGATTTAGGAATTCCGCTCCGCAACCCGGAGCCCTCGCCCATCGGGATCCCCGGGTCGGCGCCCGGCCTGAGCGTCAAGGCGATCACCTGGCGCACCGTCCGCATCCACCTGCAGGACCAGGTGAACACGTCGCGGCGCGGCAAGCCGGACGGCGTCAGCGGCGCGGCCGTGTTCAGCCACGTCGGGGCCACCCCGCCGGCCGAGCTGGCCGACTGGCACTTCGAGGGGAACGCGGGCCGGACGACCGTCGACGTCACCTTCGGGCCCGAGACCCCCAGCGGCGCGACCGTCTGGCTCACCGCCTACTGGTTTAATCCCCGGAAGCAGGCCGGCCCGAACGCCACCCCCCTGCCCGCCACCCTCGGCGGCGGCGTGGTGTCGGCCGAAGCGGCTTAGTCGGTCCCCGTCCCGCGGCCGATGAATTCGCCACAGAGACACAGAGGCACAGAGGCCCGGAGAGAGAACAATCGAGTCTTCTCTTCTCCGCCCCTCTGTGGCTCTGTGTCTCTGTGTTTATGCCTTTCTTCTGACTTCTGGCTTCTGACTTCTGACTCCTGGGTTTCCATGCTCACCCTCCCCACCCCCCTCCGCCGCCGCCGGTCGCAGCGCCACCCCAAGGACCAGACCCCGCCCCCGCCGCCCCCGGCCGGGCCGGCCGTCGTCGTGTCGGTCGTGCTCGCGCCCGGGAACCAGGGCGTCGACGTCACGTTCGACCGGCCGATCGTCTCCGCCGGGTCGGCCGACCCGGGCGGCGCGATCCAAATCGCCGGCACGTGGCCCGAGATCGTCACCCGCCCCGGCCCGCCGGCGGTGTTGCGCGTGACCGTCGGCGTCGAGCTCGTCCCCGGCGATTCGTGGGAGATCTCCGCCCAGCCGGCGTGGGTCGCGACGGAGTTGGCGGTCCCGCAGGCGGGCGCGGTCGCGTAACGCGGAAGACATCACCACGCAGGCACGGAGACACGGAGGGGAGAAGAGAATCAGCCACCGATGCTCACAGATGGGCACAGATGAAAGTCGATTTATCTGTGGCCGTCTGTGAAATCTGTGGCTGACTTGTCTTTCTCTCTTCTCCGTGCCTCCGTGCCTCCGTGGTGAATCTGCCCTCACGCCTCGCGGATGTGGCGCTTGAACACCTCCACCAGCCGCTTCGTGATCGGCCCCGGCGTGCCGTCGCCGATCTGGCGGCCGTCGAGCTTCGTGACGGGGACGACCTCGGCGCCGGTGCCGGTCAGGAACATCTCGTCGGCGATGTAGCAGTCGTGCCGCTGGAGCGTGCGCTCGGCGCAGGGGATGGCCATCGCCTTGCACAGCGAGAGGATCACGCCGCGGGTGATGCCTTCCAGTGCGCCGTCGCTGGCGGGGGGGGTGTAGACGCTGCCCTCGCTGACGATGAAGACGTTGTCGGCCGTCGCCTCGGCGACGTTGCCGTTGTGGTTCAGCATCAGCGCCTCGGGCACGCCGGCGTCGACGGCCTCGATCTTGGCCAGAATGTTGTTCAGGTAGTTTAGGCTCTTGATGCGGGGGCTGAGCGCGTTGGGGTGGTTGCGGATCACGCTCGACGTGATGATCGCCATGCCGTGCTCGTACATCTCCGTCGGGTACATCTCGATCGTGTCGGCGATGATGAAGACGGCCGGGCGCGGGCACTTGGCGGGGTTGAGGCCCAGGTACCCCGCCCCGCGCGTGACGACCAAGCGGATGTAGCAGTCCTCGAACTTGTTGGCCTTGACCGTCTCGACGATGGCGGTCTTGAGTTGGTCGGCGGTGTAGGGAATCGTTAACCGAATCGCCTTGGCCGAGTCGTACAGCCGGCGGAGGTGGGCGTCGACCTTGAAGATGCGGCCGGAGTAGGCGCGGATGCCCTCGAACACGCCGTCCCCGTACAGGGTGCCGTGGTCGTAGACGGAGAGGGCGGCGGTCGTCTTATCGACGAGCGCGCCGTCGAGCCAGATCTTCAGGGACATAGGGGGGAGGATTGTAGCGGGGGAGGCGTCAGTTGCTAGAGGAGGAGATGGGGGGCTGGGGGGCTGGGGAGCCGGGGGGTGAGGAATTCGGAGGGATTTCACGAATGAACACGAATGGACACGAATGGGAGGTTCATTCGTGCCCATTCGTGGCCATTCGTGAAATCTCCTCTGCCGGCGAGCGAGTTGGGAACAAACGGGAGGGACGTCGTCTAAGGAGTTGGGGAACGTGAGCGTCATTTTAGAGAAGGGCGTCGTTCGCACGGGCGGGACGCCCGTGTCACGGGGTAGTCCGATCGGAGTCAGACGCATGAGCCAGCGGTATTCGGGATTCGTCGTGGCGGTCGTGGGGCTGGTGCTGGCGGCGTGGCCGGCGGCGGGGTTGATCATGGTCGGGGGGAAGGGCCCGGTGTCGGACAACCACTGGCCGGCGGGGGCGGTGGAGGTGGCGAATCATTCGGC
>DASPKW010000407.1:0-4921 GCA_035627895.1 Tepidisphaeraceae bacterium
CTTTCGCTCGATCGGCTGGTACGGGTCGGTCACGCCCGAGAATCCCAGCGTCTGCGGCACGTACGCCTTCGCCGACAGTTCCTTCCGCAACAGCGCCGGCGCCTCAGTCTTCACGAGGATCTTCGTCTCGAAGTCGAGCCCCGCCGACATGTCGAGGTATTCGTGCGTAGGCCTGGCAAAGCAATAGATGCACCCGTGTTCACACCCGCGGTACGGGTTGATGGATGCATCGAACGAGACGTCGGGGGAGTCGTTGTAAGCGATGACCGACTTGGTGTGGTCGACCAGGTACTCGGTCGCGACGGCGCGGGGCAGCGCGTGCTCGTCGGTGTGCTCGAAGTCGGGCGCGACGTCGAGCCGCTCGAACCGGCCGGCCGGGTTGATCGGCGTGCCGCGGCCCTGGAGGATCGGAAGTGGCGATGACACGACGGAGTTGAGGGTAGGGCGATGTTCGGAATCATGCAAGGCGAGACTGGGGACGATTGGTCATCGTTGAACAGACGAACGGGATGCGACCGGGCAATTGCGTCGCCACCTTCCATTAAAGCGCTGTTGTGTAATCCCGCGTCGGACGAGAGGATGCCCGATTCGGGCGCGGCATTGCGTCCGTCCCGCGACAAGTCGCTGGGCTCCCTTTTTTCCCCGTCCCCTCGCCTCGGAGTATTCGCGCCATGCAGGTCGCCAAGAACAAAGTCGTCTCGATGGATTACACGCTCCGCGGCCCGGACGGGCAGGTGATCGACACGTCCGAGGGCAAGGCCCCGCTGCCGTACCTGCACGGCGCGTCGAACATCATCCCGGGGCTCGAGAAGGAGCTCGAGGGCAAGGCCGTGGGCGACAACGTGAAGGTGACCGTCGCCGCCAAGGACGGGTACGGCGAGCGCGACCCGCAGATGGTGCAGGCCGTCCCGCGGTCGAACTTCCAGGGCGCCCCTGCGATCCAGCCCGGCATGCAGTTCCAGGCGCGCACGCCCCAGGGCGCGCGGATCGTCACCGTCGTCGCCGTCGACGACCAGAACGTGACCGTCGACGCCAACCACCCGCTGGCCGGCGTCGAGCTGTCGTTCGATGTGACGATCCGCAACGTCCGCGACGCGACGACCGAAGAGATCCAGCACGGCCACGTCCACGGCGAGGGCGGGCATCATCACTGATCCGTCAATTGTCCGTGGTCAATTGTCCATTGTGAAAACGCCCGTTTAGTTGCGGCCGTACGGCTGCCGCGAGCAACGCCGCACGCCCGCGCGCGTATCCGCCCTTGAGCACACCCGTTTCCACATTCCCGTAGGAGTCCCGCCCATGTCCGACCGCCGTCGCATCGCCGCGTTCCTCGCGGTCGCCCTGTTCGCCGCCCCGATCGCGTTCGCCGTCGACGCCCCACCCGCGGTCAAACCCGCCGACCCCGTCAAGCCCGCCGCCCCCAAGCCGCCCGCCCCGAAGGAGTCGGCGACCGAGCCGAAGCCCAAGACCGGCACTTGGACCGCCACCCACGACAAGTACGTTGCCCAAGCGAAGGAGAAGGCCGGCAACGTGGACCTGCTGTTCGTCGGCGACTCGATCACCGCCGGGTGGAACGGGCAGAAGAAGATCTGGGAGAGCGCCTGGGGCAAGTACAAGCCCCACAACATCGGGATCGGCGGCGACCGCACCCAGCACGTGATCTGGCGCCTCCAGAACGGCGAGGTCGCGGGCCTCAAGCCCAAGGTGACCGTGCTGATGATCGGCACCAACAATCTCGGTGGGAACTCCAACGAGGAGATCGTCGCCGGCATCACCGCGTGCGTCGCCGAGATCAAGAAGCAGATGCCCGAGACCAAGGTGCTGCTGCTCGGCGTGTTCCCCCGCAGCCCCAAGGCGACCGACGCGGCGCGCCCGCGGATCAAGGCCATCAACACCGAGATCGCCAAGCTCGACGACGGCAAGACGGTCAAGTACCTTGACATCGGCGAGAAGTTCCTCGAGCCCGATGGCACGCTGACCAAGGAAGTCATGAACGACTTCCTGCACCTGACGCCGAAGGGCTACCAGATCTGGGCCGACAACGTCGGGCCGGTGGTCGAGCAAATGATCAAGGGGTAGCAGAAGCCAGAAGTCAGAGGTCAGAAAAGAGAAGACGGGAGCGCCTCCGGGCGCTCCCGTCTTCTATTGCAGTTCACTCCGGCTTCGTCCCGTCGTCGCCCGGTTCGGCCCCGAGTTCTTCGATCCGGTGCTCGAGCTGCTTGATCCGCTGGACGAGCTCGGGGAGCTGCATGAAATTGAGGTAGACCTTGCGGGCGTGGGCCGCGTCCATGGCGGGGACGCCGATGACGGTCGTCTGGTCCTGGATGTTGTTCATGACGCCGGCCTGCCCGGCGATGGTGACGTTGTCGCCGACCTTCAGGTGGCCGGCGACGCCCGCCTGCCCGCCCAGCGTCGCGTGGTGGCCGATCGTCGCGCTGCCGGCGACGCCGATGAGGCCGACGAACAGGCCGTGCGCGCCGATCTTCGTCCCGTGGCCGATGTTGATCAGGTCGCCGAACTTGGTGCCCCGGCCGATCACGGTGCTGCCCATCGTCGCGCGCTGGATGGCGCAGTTCGCGCCAATCTCCACGTCGTCTTCCAAGACGACGTTCCCCGTCTGGGGGATCTTGGTGTGCACGGCGACGCGCGTCCCGTCGGGCTGGGCGACCGGGTGCGTCGCGTACCCGAACCCGTCCATCCCGATCGCCGCCCCGGCGTGCACGGTCACGCGGTCCCCGAGGACACAATCGTCGTAAATCACGGCGTTGGGATACAAGATGCAATCGCGGCCCACCTTCGCCCGCGGGCCGATGTACACGCCGGGGTACATGATCGTGTTCTCGCCGACGGTCGCGGTCGGGTCGACGTGGGCGGCCGGGTGGATGCCGGCGTGTGGGTGCTTGCGGTAGCCGTGCAGGATCACCAGGGCCTGCGTGAACGCGTAATACGGGTCCTTGGCCCGCAGGAGCGTGACGCGCTCGGACGTCACGTTGAGGCCGGCGACGACGGCACCGGCGCTCGTCGTCTCGAGCTGCCGGACGTACCGCGGGTTGGCCAGGAACGACAGTTGGCCCGCGCCCGCGCTTTCGAGCGTCCCGCACGCGGTCACCTCGCGCTCGCCGTCCCCGACGACCGTCGCCCCGATCCGCTCGGCCAGTTCGCTCACTTTCATGCGGGGTAGATTAGGGGAAACGTGGGCCGAATCCAGCGAAGGGCGGCGCGATTCCGCCCACCGCCGTGGGCGGCGCGTGACGCGGGGTCACGCCCATGATGCGCCGCGGCGGCCAAACCCGGAGGGCCCGCCGCGGTATAACGTCGGGCACACCCACCGGAGCACCGCGCCACATGAAGAGCATCGCCACCCTCCTGTCGTTCTTCCTTCTTGCGGCCCCCGCGTCCTTCGCCGCGGACGCGCCGCCGCCCAACGTGCTGCTGATCATTTCCGACGACCACGCGTGGACCGACTACTCGTTCATGGGGCACAAGACGGTGCGGACGCCGGCGATCGACAGGCTCGCGTCGCAGTCGCTGGCGTTCCCGCGCGGGTACGTTCCGTCGTCGCTGTGTTGCCCGAGCTTGGCGTCGATCATCACCGGTCTGTACCCACACCAGCACAAGGTCACGTCGAACGACCCGCCGAAGCCGGCCGCGATGAGGCCGGGCGATTTCCAGAAGTCGGACGCGTTCAAGGCCGGGCGGGAGGTGATGGCCAAGCACCTCGAGGCGGTCCCGACGCTGCCGCGCGTGCTGAAGGAGAAGGGCTACCTGTCGCTCCAGACGGGCAAGTGGTGGCAGGGGCACTACTCGCGCGGCGGGTTCACGCACGGGATGACGCAGGGCAAGCGGCACGGCGACGAGGGGCTGGAGATCGGGCGCAAGACGCTCGACCCGATCTACGCGTTCGCGGACGACGCGAAAAGGCAGGGTAAGCCGTGGCTCGTGTGGTACGCGCCGCTGCTGCCGCACGACCCGCACACGCCGCCGGCCGAGCTGCTCGAGAAGTACAAGGGGAAGACGGACTCGATCCACGTCGCGCGGTATTACGCGATGGTCGAGTGGTTCGACCAGACGGTCGGCGCGCTGACGGCGTACCTCGACAGGACGGGGCAGGCGGACAACACGATCGTCGTGTACCTGGCGGACAACGGGTGGGTGCAGTCGCCGGACAACCCGCGGTACGCGCCGCGGTCGAAGCAGAGCCAGTTCGACGGCGGGCTGCGCACGCCGCTGCTGGTGCGCTGGCCGGCGAAGGTGAAGCCGGCGACGTCGGACCGGCTGGCGTCGTCGGTCGACATCATGCCAACGCTGCTGACGGCGGCGGGACTCAGGCCGACGGCGGACATGCAGGGGATCAACCTCCTGGACGGGGCGGCGGTGGGCGCGCGGACGACGATCTACGGCGAGGTGTTCACGCACAACGCGGTCGACTTGGACGTGCCGGCGAGCAGTTTGCGGTACCGGTGGGTGATCGAGAACAACCTGAAGCTGATCGTGCCGCACAAGGCGAACGAGCCGGCGGGGGCGGTGGAGTTGTACGACGTCATCAAGGATCCGGACGAGCGGGAGAATTTGGCGGCGAAGGACGCGGCGGCGGTGGGGCGGCTGTCGGGGAAGCTGGACGGGTGGTGGAGGCCGTAAGTGCGTCGTCGTGCGAAAAAAACACGCTTCGGACGGCGCGGCGGCGGAAGTCTTGGATAGGGCCAGGGTTAAGTAATCGACGTCCGGGCAAAACCGGGCATTTTCGGGCACTTTTCGGTACTTTTCGGTACTTTTCGGTACCGATCGAGTACCCGTTGGGCTTGGCCTTGGAATGGAATGTCAAAGAGCTTGCGTTCCCTTGTACGGGGCGCGCCCCGCTGCGGTGGCGACGGGCGCGCACGGGGGAGGGTTGGGGAGCGCGTGGGAGCGGAAGATTTTTTTG
>DASPKW010000408.1:0-35851 GCA_035627895.1 Tepidisphaeraceae bacterium
CACCCCAGCCCGCCGCATTAAGTCGAACATCTCCGACTTCGTCGCGATCGACCCGAAGGAGTCGTAAATCAGGAACACGCTCACACCCGCCCGGGCCTTCTCCGCGAGCAGCTCGGCGAACGCCATCCCCGTCGCATCGTCCGCGAAGATGTAGATCTCCAGACAGATCAGCCGCGTCGCCCCCCGAATCGCCTCGTACGCCGCGTGCAGGGCCTCCCCGTCCTTGTACAACTGCACCCGCGACCCGTCCCCCAGCGTCACCGGCGGTGGCACGATCCACCCGTCGTCGTCCGACCCCGGCCCGAGGTTAATCCCGCGCGACGTCCCCGCGCTCCCCTGCGCCTCCATCACGGGCAGCGGGTCGGCCTTCAAATCACGCCCGGTCGGCGGAGGTTTTACGTCAGCGAGGCCATCCATCAGGGTTCGTACCATACTAGGGCGTGCCCGAGGACGCATCCCCTTATCACGGGCATGCGATCCGTGGGCCATGGGAGGATGAATTCCCCATGAGACGCGACAAACACGCCGGGCAGAGCGCACGGGCTCTGCCCGAAGCGCCGCCCGGCACGGATCGCGCCTCTCCATAGACAAACCGCCCCCCTCCCTATAATCCCGTCCTTATGCCCCTCTCCCAGGACCAAGTCGTCGCCGCCCTCCGCACCGTCAAGGACCCCGAACTCCACAAGGACATCGTCACTCTCGGCATGGTCAAGGGCATCGCCCTCGAGGGTGACACGATCGGCGTCCGCCTCGAGCTCTCCAGCCCCGCCCCCGCCATGCGCGACGCCATCGAAAAGAGCGTCCGCCAGGCCCTCGAGCGCGCAGGCGCGGCCAACGTCCACGTCGAAATCCTCGGCCAGCCCCGCACCCCCGCCGGCCCCGTCCCCGGCCAGTCCGCCCCCGCCGCCAACAACCCCCTGCCGCAAGTGAAACGCGTCATCGCCGTCGGCGCGGGCAAGGGCGGCGTCGGCAAGTCCACCCTCGCCGTCAACATCGCCATCGGCCTCGCCCGCACCGGCGCGAAGGTCGGCCTCATGGACGGCGACATCTACGGCCCCTCCATGCCGACCATGCTCGGCATCCGCGGCCAACAGCCCGCCGTCAAGGGCTCGAAGATCGTCCCCTTCCACGTCCACGGCCTCCACGCCATCACCATCGGCGCGCTCGTCGAACAGGACAAACCCCTCATCTGGCGCGGCCCCATGGCCCACGGCGCCTTCAAGCAGCTCTTCGCCGATAACACCGACTGGCCGGCCCTCGACTACATGATCGTCGACCTCCCCCCCGGCACCGGCGACGTCCCCCTCACCCTCTGCCAGCTCCTCCCCCTCACCGGCGCAGTCGTCGTCGCCACCCCGCAACAGGTCGCCCTCGACGACGCCATCCGCGCCGTAAAAATGTTCCAGCAGCTCGGCGCGCCCGTCCTGGGCCTAATCGAGAACATGTCCTACATGCCCATGCCCGACGGCAGCACCGTCGACCTCTTCGGCCGCGGCGGCGCCCGCACCGCCGCCCAAAACCTCAACCTCCCCTTCCTCGGCGAACTCCCCCTCTACCCCGCCCTCCGCGTCAACTCCGACTCTGGTAACCCCACCGCCAATTTCGAATCCGACCCCCCGCTCCGCCTGGCTTTGGAAGGGATCGTCCGCAACCTCGTAGAACAGGTCGCCCAGCGCGACGCCCAAGGCGCAGGCCCGCAATTGAATATCTTATGACCGACTCCGTCGTCCCCCGTTTAGCCGCGACCCGAAGGGCAAGCGACAGCGCCGCCCGCAGGGGAGCGCGTACGCCCGCAGACCCAATGCGTCTCCCCGCCGTGCCACACGCTCACTGACCCGCACCCATGCGCGGCTGGATGTCCCCCAACTTCGCCCCGGTCGGCTGCCTCGGCGCGATCCTCTTCTGGGGCCTGATCGTCGCCATCGTCGGCGGCCTCCTCTACATCCCGTGGTCGCTGGTCGATCACTCCCAATAGATCGGCCGCGGAGGACGCACCCCGTGCCCGCCATCTTCTCCATCACCACCCGGCACCAGCGCCTCCGCCTGATCGGCTCGTGCGACAACTACTACGTCTTCGCCCCCGGCGATCTGCTCGACCTCCACCCCTGGCCCGCCTGGTGCGCGGCCTGCGCCCGCTTCACTGAGGCCGAGCAGTTCGAGACCGTCGCGTGGTACGACGAGCAGATCAAGGTCGCCGAGCACTATCACAAGTCCCCGGGCCTTCTCCCGCCCGACGGATCCGTGCGCCCGGGAGATTTGTACGACCTCCGCCGCCGCCGCGCCTGGGTCAGCGCCCGCCGATCACCGGCCAAGTGCATCGAGTGCGGCTCGACCGCCGTTACCGTCCTCTGGGGCGACGCCGACGCCTTCGACGTCCCCGGCGTCGGCCGCGTCGAGCTCCAGGTCTGCGGCCGGTGCAGCAGCGAGGGCCCGTGCGTCCACCACTGGTACTTCACCCCCGAGGGCGACCGCGTCCCCGAGCCCTCCGGCGCCACGCGCCGGCGGGCGTCGGCCCGATCGCGTGAGCGGTAGACCCTGGCGCAGCTGAGCACGGCCACGCGGGATGGCCGGCGCGCCACCGGCCTCTTCATGTTTCATGTCTCCATGTTTCAGCCGCCCGCCCCGCCCCCTGTCAGACCCTCACCCGATCCGCCGTTTGCCCGTTCGTTTCCGCACACCCCGTCCGCTAGTCTGGAACGTACCATGAAGGCCAAGGACCTCCTCAAGATCGGTTTCAAGCCCGGCCCCGCGATCGGCGTGGCCCTCAAGCTCATCCCCGACGCCAAGCGCGCCCTCGGTGCCCGCGTGTTGCGCGACGACCTCGAGGCCCTCGCCAGGGAGCCCAACGCCTACACCCGGCACCCGCACCTCGCCCTCCTCGCCCAGGCCCTGATCGAGCACAACGCCAAGCAGAACACGTACGTCGAGCGCGAGCAGCCCGCGCCGTACCAGGTCTGGGGCCACAACCTCGAGGCAGGGTCGACGGACCAGATGAAGAACGCCGTGCGGCTGCCGGTTTCGGTGGCCGGGGCGCTCATGCCCGATGCGCACCAGGGCTACGGCCTGCCGATCGGCGGCGTGCTGGCGACCCACAACTCCGTCATCCCCTACGGCGTCGGCGTCGACATCGCCTGCCGCATGAAGCTTTCCGTCCTCGACATCCCGGCCGCGGACCTCGATCGCATGCACGACGAGCTCTGCCGCGTTATCGAGCGCGAGACCGTCTTCGGCACCGGCAAGGAGCAGAAGAAGGCCGTCGACCACCCCGTCCTCGAAGAGGACTGGTCCGTCACGCCCACGACCAAGCACGTGTTCGACAAGGCCCGCGCCCAGATCGGCACCAGCGGCTCGGGCAACCACTTCGTCGAGTTCGGCATCCTCACCGTCCACGCCAACGCGCAGTCGGCGGACAACGTCGTCTCGCCCGGTGGCGACGGCGCGGTCCTCGACGGCGCAAACCTCGCCGGCGTCGAGGCGAACTTCGACCTCCCGCCCGGCGCGTACCTCGCGCTCCTCAGCCACTCCGGCTCGCGCGGCGCGGGCGCAGCCGTCGCCGATCGCTACTCGAAGCTCGCGATGGACCTCCACCCCGAGCTCCCCCCGGACCTCCGCCGCCTCGCCTGGCTCGACCTCGACTCCGACCCCGGCCGCGAGTACTGGGCCGCGATGAACCTGATGGGCCAGTACGCCCACGCCAACCACGACGTGATCCACCGCAAGATCGTCAAGGCCCTCAAGGCCAAGGTGATCGCCGGCGTCGAGAACCACCACAACTTCGCCTGGAAGGAGATCCACGACGGCAAGGAGGTCATCGTCCACCGCAAGGGCGCGACCCCCGCCGGCAAGGGCGTCCTCGGCGTCATCCCCGGCTCCATGGCCACCCCCGGCTTCGTCGTCCGCGGCAAGGGCCTGCCGTCCTCCCTCATGTCCGCGTCCCACGGCGCGGGCCGCCAGATGTCCCGCACCGCCGCCAAGGCGAAGTTCCGCTGGGGCAACGTCAAGCCGATCCTCAAGGACGCCGGCGTCACCCTCCTGTCCGCCGGCATCGACGAGGTCCCCGGCTCCTACAAGGACATCAAGTCCGTCATGCAGGCCCAGTCGGACCTCGTCGAGGTCATCGCCCAGTTCGACCCCAAGATCGTCAAGATGGCCCCCGAAGGCGAAAAGCCGGAGGATTGAGGCGGTCGACGGTCGAGTTCACCACGGAGGACACGGAGGGCACGGAGGAGGAAAGCACGAAGGCGGAGGATGGAGGATAGAGGGTGGATCAGGCGACGAGCGCCGTTTCCAACTTCTATTCTCCATCTTCCATCCTCCTCTTCTCCTCTCCGTGCCTCCGTGTCTCCGTGGTGAGTCTCCCGTTCGCCGCGAGCTACTGACCGCCGCAGTACGCCACGATCGCCCGCATCAGCGCCGTCGCGCTCGCCGGCGTGTAGCCGATGATCCCATCGATCGGCATCCCCACCATCCCGACGGACAGGTCTTCCGAGCTGTACACCACGGCCACCCGGTCTTTCACCTGCGCCCCCTTGAGTCGCGGGCCCTTCGCCGCGCCCAGGTTCTTCGACGCGTATGGCCGATACCCCATCTCCGCCACCGGCTGGCCGAGCTGCGCGTATAGCGGGTGATCCTGCTTGAGCAGGTCGAGCTTGGCGAAGCCGATCGAGGCGATCTCGCTCTCTAGCGCCAGGCCGGCCTCACCGACGCCGCCAGCCGCGTCTGCGATCAGCGTCCCGCCGCCGGTGACGAACGCCTTGAGCTCCGCCCGCTCCTTGTCCGACAGCTTGAACTTGCCGACGGCCGTCATGTGCGCCAGCTTGTACTCCGCCGGCGCCAGTTTGCCCTCGCCGAGCTTGACGACGTCCACCGTCAGCGCCGTCTGTGCCGCGTTATGCACTACGCCCTTCATCCGTTCCCACCCGCCGGGCTCGGGGTTCCACAGCGTGCCCGCCCCGTACTGCAGCCGCGCGAGCTTCACGCTCTTGTTCGTCGTCACGTTCGCGTCCGGCTTGACGATGTAGCTCTCGCCCTTGAACCGGAAGTCCTTCTTCTCCGACACGTACATGAAGAGGTTGGCCATGAACTGCCACGCCTCCTCGCGCCCGGAGACTGCGCCGGTCTGCCACAGCCGCGCGGGGTCGGCCGTCGGGAGCAGCACCATCAGCTCGCGCACGCCGTTCGACAGCCCGTGGACCGACAGCGGGTTCCGCCAGCGGCTCTTGGGGTAGAGCGACGTGTACACGACGTGGTTCGCCGGCAGCTCGCGGAACTCGCCGCCGAACAGCTTGCTCCCCAGCTTCTTGAACGTGTTGGCGAACCCCGGGTGCCCGCAGTCGGCGTTGCCCAGGATCATCCCGCCCTGGTGCACGAATTCCTTCAGCTTCGTCTCGTCCTCCGGCGGCAAATTCAGCACCTGGTTGCCGGTGATGTAGAGGATCGGCGCATCGTGCAGATCCTCAGGCGAGCCCTTGAGGTTCACGATTTGCCAGTTCAGCTCGCGCTCGAACTGCCGCGAGATCCAGCGGGTGACGTTGGCCGCGTCGCGCGGGCGCTGGTTCCAGTGCGTGTTGGCGTTCCGCTCGCCCTTGAAGTCGATCGCGTACTCGAGCTTGTTCATCACGACCGGCGCCCGCCCGCGCACCAGGAACAGCAGCGAGAACGCGGTGTCGTGCACCGCGCCCCACCCGCCGTCGGGCTGCTGGAACTTGATCAGCGTGTCCGCCCCGCGCTGATACCAGTCGATCGTCCCCAGGTACTTGTAGCCGCTGGCCAGCCCGATCCGCTCCACGCCGTAAAGCGCGTAGAACGGCCACTCGCTCTTGAACACGCCGTCGAAGTTCTTCACGAGCCACGCGATCCCGTCGTCGATCGCCTTGTTCCGCACGTTCCCCTTGCACTCCACCCCGTCCTTGAAGTGCAGGTACTCCTGCGTGATGAACAGCGTCGCCACGCCCGCCGCCGTCATCGTCGGCGTGACCGGCGGCTCGGGCCGGAACAGCTTCCCGTAGTTCCAGCCGCCGCTCGCCTTCTCCTGGTTTTTGACCCACGCGTCCTCAACCGCCTGCCAGTACGCCGTCGGCACCTCGACCCCGGCCTGCTGCAGGGCCCACATGCCGAGCACGGCGAACTGCGACGCCGAGTGGTCGTACCCCGAGTCGTTGGCCGTGTACCGGTACAGCCCCTTGTAGTCCGCCTCCGGGTCCGGCCCGGCAGCAGGCGCGGGGGCCGCGGGCGGGCGCCTTCCCCCACCGGCCGCCGGCGCCGCGCTCCCCAGCAGCTTGCTCCCGCGCATGTTCGCGATCAGCGTCTCGTAGTCCTTCTTGATGACCGGCCCGAACTCCTTCCGCTTGGCCGCCGGCAGCAGGTACCAGATCTGCGCCCGCATCGCCGCCGAGTACGTCCCGTCGAGGTTCTGCGCCGCCAGCCACTTGAGCGCCTCGGCGATCCGCGGTTCCTGCGGGCTCTCCCCCGCCGCGATCAGCGCGTAGGTGATCAGCGCCGTCTCCCCGCCGTACTGGCTCGAGTTAATAATGTCCGTGATCATCACCTCGCCGCGCGGCCCCGGCCTCGGCTCGGGCCGCCGCGCCGGCACCGCCTCCCAGTGCCCGCCCTTCTGCGCGTTGAGCAGATGCTCCTTCGCCTTCTTGATCGCCTCCTCCACCTGCTGCGGCGTTGCGCCCCGGCTCGCCGGCGCAACAACGGCCCCCACGACGACCAAGGCCGCGACGCAGGTCCACAAGCGCATGAAGGCTCCTTCGCGTTACCCCCCTACCGCGAACGATTATGCGCGAAGTCCCCTTTGCAAGAAACGGAAATGCAAGGCGGTCAATTGTCCATGGTCAATTGTCAATCGCGTCCGTTCGCAGGACCACGTGTCGCGTCGAGATGCGACGATCGACCATGGACAATTGACAATGGACGACTTCAAAACGCCTTCAACAGCACCTTCACCACCTTCGACAACCCGCTCTTCGCCCCGCCGATGAACTGTGCGAAGATCTTGTTCGTCACCTTCATGAAGTCTTCCATGCCCGCCAGTCGCTGACGGGTGATCTGCACGGCCTCGCTCTTGGCGGCCTTGCCCAGCGACTGCTCGTCCAGCAGTTCCTGGCAGTGCTTGATCGTCTCGAGCACCGGGTCCATCTCGCGGCGCTTCCGCTCGGCCGCGATGATCGAGAACATCTCCCACACGTCCGACAAACTCTCGAAGTACTCGCGCCGCTCCCCCCGCCGGTGCATCCGCCGGATCAGCCCCCAGTCGCACAGGGCCCGCAAATTCATCGACGTGTTCCCGCGCGAGATGTGCAGCCGCTCCATCACGTCGTCCGTGCACAGCGGCCGGCCGACGATGTACATCAGCGCGTGGATCTCGGCCATCGTCCGGTTGATCCCCCACGTCGCCCCCATCTCCCCCCACCGCCGGATGAACGTGTCCTGGATGTCCCGCAGTTTCGCCTCGACCGGCGTCATCGGCGCAGGCTTGGGCCGGCCGGCCGGCGATTCGACGTCCGTCATCTGGGGCAACACTGCTGTCTGAACGGTGGCCATAAGTCTTCTCCTGTTTCAATCTCTACTGAAACTATACGCCAGATGAAAGCCGGAGAATCAACTTTCACGACCTTTGAAACGAGCGAAAGCCCCCCGGGATTGCTCCCGACGGGCCTCCGAGGTGCGTTTCGATCCAGTGTTGTCGCGCGTCACTCCGCGCAGCACGGGCACAGCGCAGGCACGTACACACACACCGTCGCCGAGTACTTCGTCGACTCGTGCTTCTCTCCCTTGTCCGCCGCGTCCTCGTGGTGCGCCACGACCAGGTAGTAGTTCCCGTCCGGGAATTCGAAGCTCGCGACCCCGTCCACGTCCGTCTTCCGCTCGTACTTCTCGTCGAACTCCTCCGCCAGCTTCACCCCACGCGGGATGAACGACACCGCCGCCCCCGTCATCGGCTTGCCCTTGTACAGCAGCTTCACCTTCATCTTCGTCCCCGGGCCCATCGGCGTCACCGGGTTCGTCAGCGGCACCAGTTCCAGCGCGTGCCCGTACTCCTTATCGAACCCCGGGTTGCCCTCGGGCACCTTGTCCAGGCTCTTGCTCGCGACGAAGAACGCCTTGGCCGACTTCACGCTCCGCTTGGGCGCGTAATCGACCACTTTGTCCGACGTCGACACGACCGTGTACAGCCCCGCCGCGCCCGGGCTGAACCGCGCCGTCTGGAAGCCCTCCTTCGGCCCCAGTCCCTGGTCCGTCGCGGCGGCCTTCAGGTCCGTCCGCTTCCCGTCCGGCCCGACGACCTCCAGCGTCGCCTTCGGGTCCGCCAGCGACGGCTTGCCCGCCATCTTGAAGTCCCGGTGCTCGTTCCCGTGATTCCCCAGCAGCAGGTCGACGTGCACCACGTCGCCCACGCGGTACACGTTCGTGTTCGTCTGCACCCACGTGTCGTGACCGCGCGTCGCCGCCGCCACCGCCAATACGCCCACCACCCCCGCGATCAGTCCAGCGTTCATTACGTGCTCCTCAACATCGAATGTCTTCTTTGCGCCTTCGCGCCTTTGCGACCCCCTGTTCCTCCGGCGTCTCTCACCGCAGGTCCCACAGCGCGTCCTTGTAGTCCGGCGCGCTCATGTCGACGACGCCGTTCCCCGGCCACGTTCCGACCGGGCCCGGGTAGAACGGGTCTTCCATCTTGACCGAGTCCGCGTGCCCGTCCACGTACGCCACGCACACCGTCTGTTTCGCGTGCCGCGGGTTCGGCCGGTACGCCGGGTTCCCCGCCGGGCTGGTCTTGCTCGGCGGGTTGCACATCGTCGACAGCGTCGGCACGCCGCCGTCGCGGATCCCGGAGTCGCACACGGCCACCGTCTCCTCCGCCCGCCGCACCTGCGACAGCTTCACCCAGTTCAGCGACGTGTTGAAGCCGTACCCGCACTCCTCCTCCGGCCGCGCGTTCGCCGGGCAGTTCCAAACCTGGCTGCCGGACACGTCGGCGTTGTCCTTGCCGTGCCCGAGGTACGGATACAGCAGCATCTTGCGGTCGATGCCCGGCGCGTACCCGACGAAAGCCTTGTAGTCCTGCGCGTACATCTGCGCCGCCAGCGACAGTTGCCGCAAGTTCGCCCGGCACGTCACGCTCGCCGCCTGCGCCCGCGCCCCGCCTAAGGCCGGCAGCAGGATGCTGATCAACAGCGCGATGATTCCGATCACGACTAGCAATTCGACCAACGTAAACCCGCGCCGCACCGCACCGGCGCACCCGCGCCGCGGAAGAATGGAAGCCTTCACGATTTCACCTGGAGTTTCCGATGCCCGCGCACCTGTTTAGCCGCGACGCGAATGGCAAGCGACAGCGCGGCCCGAAGGCGAGCGCGTGCCGACCGTTCGAATAGCAATCTCGCGCGCGAGATCTCTTGGACCCGCCGCCCGCGCGCGACTCGTGCACGCGACCGACGAACTGGCGCTTACGCGCCCGATACGACGCACCCAAAATGGAAATGGGAGTCCGACGTCCCGCACGCGGCGCGTTACCGCGCCCGCGCATCCCCGGCTCGTCAGACGAAACGCAAGCCCCTCACGCGACGGGTGGCGCCCGCCCCAGGTACACCACCCGGTGCCCCTCCACGACCGGCGATTGCGGCGCCGGCACGTCCAGCACCGCCACCAGCCCGCCCCGCTCGAGCTCCGGATCAATCGGCGGCGCGACCGTCAGGCCCGCCGCGAAAAAGCAGACCGCACACCGCGCCCGATCCCCCGACGTCGGCTTCTTCTCCGAGTCTTTATCCCTCTGCTTCTCCGCAGCCGCCGCGGCAGTAGCCGCCGCCGCGCGCTCTCTAGGGCAGCACCGCGACTTCGGCTTGGCCACGTGGCACGACGCCCCCGCCCCCTCACCGCCCGCCTGCGCCACCGGCGAATCGCACGAGGCGCACCCGATCGTGATCAGCCCGCGCGTGTGCCCCGGCACCACCGCGTTCAGCCAGAACGCCTGGTACAGGACGAATGCGAAGATCGCCGCGCGGCGCATCATGCTGCTAGAGTTACCTCCCTTACCGGTACGCCGTCAAGCAAGATCTGTTGCCCTGCGGCATTTCGCCCTCCTTCTCCTCGCGTCCCCCGAGTCGCCTCAACGAGCCGGGGCAGAGCGCGAGGGGCTTTGCCCGAAGCGCCGCCCCGGATCCGCTCGCTCTCGGGAAATTCGGCGCACGAAAACGCCGCGCCCGGTCCCGGGCGCGGCGCTAATTTGAACTGAAGTGTCCGACCGCTACGACGCCTTCTTCAGCAGCCGCTCCCGGTAGAACTCGATCATCTTCGACAGCCCCTCCCGCCGCGACACGACCGGCTGCCACCCCAAAATCTGCTTCGCCCGCGTGATGTCCGGGCACCGAACCTTCGGGTCGTCCGGCGGCATCGGCATGTGCACGACCTGGCTCTTGGTCCCCGGCACCAGTTCCTTCACCTCCCGCGCGATGTCCAGGATCGTCAGCTCTTCCGGGTTCCCCAGGTTGATCGGCTCGACGAAGTCCCCCTCCATCGTCAAATTGATCCCGCGCACCAGGTCCGACACGTAGCACAGGCTCCGCGTCTGCTTCCCGTCGCCGAACACCGTCAGCGGCTCGTTGTTCAGCGCCTGGCGAATGAACGAGATCACGACCCGCCCGTCGTGCGGGTCCATCCGCGGGCCGTACGTGTTGAAGATCCGGATCAGCCGCGTGTCCGCGCCCCGCTCGCGGTGGTACGCCATCGTGCACGCCTCGCTGAACCGCTTGGCCTCGTCGTACATGCTCCGCAACCCGATCGGGTTCACGTTGCCCCAGTAGTCCTCGCGCTGCGGGTGCATCGCCGGGTCCCCGTAGCACTCGCTCGTGCTCGCCATCAGGAACCGCGCCCCCTTGGCGCACGCCATCTCCAGCAAGTTCCACGTCCCCTGGCTGTTCACCTTCATCGTCGCGACCTGGTGCTTGACGTACCCGATCGGCGACGCCGGCGACGCCATGTGGTAGATGCGATCGATCGGCCCGTCGACCTTGAACGCCTCGATCACGTCCTGCCGGACGAACTTGTACTTCGGGTTCCCCGACAAATGGAGGATGTTCTCCTCCTTGCCCGTGATGAAGTTGTCGACGCCGACCACCTCGTGGCCCTGCCCAAGGAGCAGGTCGGTGAGGTGCGAACCGAGGAACCCGGCGCCGCCGGAAATGAGGATACGCATAGGAGTCTAAATCAGTGGCCGGAGGTCAGTCGTGCCAATAGGACAACACCCGATCGGGCGCGGTTAGGCCGGCAAGCCCGCCCGCGCTCGCGAAAACGTGAGCGCGATCGCCCACCTCTAGTATCCGTTAGTCATGCCCCATCCTTGAGGCACCGTCAACCCGTAAAACCGGGCACAACGGTTATCGGTGCGCGAACGCGACCAGGCGCGCCCGACAACGTGAGCACGCCAACGGTCCGCCCACCCCCAAGGTCCGAGAAATCAGTTCGTAAACCGGAACCGGATGATCGCCAGGATCGCTTTGACGCCGTCTTTCCAGGTGATCTTTTTCCCCTCTTCGTAGCTCCGCCCGTAGTACGCCACGCCCACCTCGTAGATCCGCAGGCGCGGGCGCATCTTGGCGACCTTCGCCGTGATCTCCGGCTCGAACCCGAACCGGTCGCACTTGATCGTGATCCGGTCCAGCACCGGCTTGCGGAACACCTTGTAGCACACCTCCATGTCCGTCAGGTTCAGGTTCGTGAACATGTTGGACATCCACGTCAGGAACTTATTCCCGACGGTGTGCCAGTAGTACAGCACCCGGTGCGGCTCCCCGATGAACCGGCTCCCGAAGACCACGTCCGCCTTGTCGTCGTAGATCGGCTGGAGCAGCCGCACGTAGTCGCGCGGGTCGTACTCCAGATCGGCGTCCTGGATCAGCACCACGTCGCCGCCCGCCAGCTTGAACCCGTCCCGCAGCGCGGCGCCCTTCCCCTGGTTCACCGGCTTGTGGACGATCTTGAACTCGGTGTCCGGGAAGAGCTTGGGCAGTTCGTCGAGTTTCTCGGCCGTCTTGTCCTTCGAGCAGTCGTTGACGCAGATGATCTCCCGCGTCACCCCCGGCGGCAGCGCCGCCTTGACCACCAGCCCCACCAGCATCTGCACCGTCAGTTCCTCGTTGTACACGGGGATGACGATCGACACCTTGGTCATCGTCGCCGTCTTCGGGCGCAGGGGGCCGTCCGCGAACGCCGCGTCCAGCTTCACGCTGTGCGGCCGCGCCAGCCCGTCGGCCGACCCGTCATTCGCGGTCTCGTGGTTCGCTCCGATAGTGGTCGGTTCGGTCTCGGTCATGGCGATCATCAAATGCTCCCGCGCGGCGTCACCGTGCGTGTGCAGGCCGGGACGCGCTCCACTGGCAACCCATACGACGGGTCCCGGCGACACGGCACCGACCCACGTCGGCATTATCGGCCGACCGTGCGCGGGGCTGTAGTCACACCGGGCTGGGCCGCGGGAGGGGGCATGTTATCCGCCCCCCGCGATATCTCAAACCCCCGAAACTCGCCCCCCAAACCGCCCAAACTGCACAACCGATTGCCCCACATCAGCCCCTGACGTCCCCGATCACGTTCCCGTCCTCCATCGTGATCCGCCGCCGCGCCTTAGCCGCCAGCGACGTGTCGTGCGTCACGATCACGATCGCCTGCCCCCCTCCCGCCAGCTCCGCGAACAGCTCGGCCACGATCTCGCTGTTCTTCCGGTCCAGGTTTCCCGTCGGCTCGTCCGCCAACAGCACGGCCGGCTCGTTCGCCAGCGCCCGCGCGATCGCCACCCGCTGCTGCTCCCCGCCCGACAGCCGGTTCGCCCGCCGCTTCGCCTTGTCCGCCAATCCGAACCGGTCGAGCAGCGCGACAGCCCGATCGAGCGCCTGCCCGCGCGACAACCGCCCGAGCTTGAACATCGGCAGCGCCACGTTCTCCGCCGCCGTGAACTCCTTGAGCAGGTAGTGGAACTGGAACACGAACCCCACCTTCTCGTTCCGCACCAGCGCCAGTTCAGTGTCGTTCAACCCTGTCGTGTCCCGCCCATCAATGAACACCCGGCTCGGCGGATCGAACGGCCGCCCATCCACCCCCACCTGCGAAGGCCGATCGAGCCCGCCGAGGAGGTACAGCAACGTCGACTTCCCCGACCCGCTCGCCCCGACGATCGACACGTACTCGTCGCCGCCGATCGCCAGACTCACGCCCTTGAGCACGTCGTTGGCGGTGTCGCCCTGGCCGAGGACGCGGTGGACGTTCTGGGCGCGCAGGAGGGGCTGGCTGCGCCTCGAGGGGCCAGCGGCCGGCGAAGGCGTGGCGGCGCGAGACGGGGAGGCGGTGCTCATTGGGGCTCCCGGAATTCGGCTTCCTTCCACCGGCCCCAATGTTCGACCCGGCCGCCGCGCCACAGGGCCGCCAAGCCGTCGTAGTCGTACGCGGTGACGAACTGAAACCCGATCGTGACGCCCCCCGAGCCGTCGTCGGGGTGGACGTGGATGTGCCGGAGCTGGATCAAGTCGCGCAGGCCGGCCGGGCCGGTGATCGCCGGCACGTTTTCGTCCACGTACCGGTCCGTCCAACCTCGGCGGCGGGCCTCCCACGACTCCTGGTAACGGCGGAAGATCGCGTCGATCAGGTCGGCCGCGTGCCGCTCGTGATCGGCGTGGAACGCGGCCCACGCCGCGGCCTGGGCGTCGCTCGGCGGCTGGCCTGCTGGGGAGTACACGCGGACCTCGAACTCCCCGTCGGCGAACTCCCAGGCCATGCGCGAGGCGGGGTGGTCGGCGCGCTCGGGGTCGTTCGCGTACTGCGCCCGCGCGTCGGCGATCATCGCGAACTCACGGAGCGGGTCGAACTGAACCCGCCCGAGCCACGGGCGGGCGGCGACCCGCCGCACGTTGGCGAATCCGGAGACGCCTGGCCGCGTCGGCGCCTCCCATTCGTTGATGTACTCCATCGGGTCGTCGTCCGGAATCCGCTTGAGCCGGCCGAAGGTCGGGTGGTCGATCGTCTCGGGCGGGCGCGCCGGGGCGTTCATCACGTCGATCACCTGGCCGAACTCGGCGATCCGGCCGTCGCGGAAGATCACGCCGAACCCGTCGACGTCCCACGTGGCCCGGACGATCAAGGTGACCGCCGCCGACGCGGCCCCCTTGTCGGCCGGTGGCTTGATGCGGAACAGCGCGGGGCGGATCAGGCGCGCAAACTGCTCGGGCGTCTGCACGTCCGGGAACCGGCGGTCGATCAGGTAATCGCCGTAGACCGCCCGCCACCACCGCCTGCGCACCGGGCGTTGGCGCCCGTAGATTTCGAACGCCCGGCCCAGGAGTTCGTCCCAGAGCGCGTCGCCGCGCGCGATCAGCGCCTCCCACGCGGCGCGCTGGGCCCGGGCGGGCTTGGCGCGCGGGCCTGTGGTCTCGATCTGCACGTCGCACACGCCCTGCCGGCCCAGCCGCTCGTCCGCGTCCGCGTCCTGCTCCTCGGCAACGGCCCCGGGTTCGGACGAGGTGCCCGGGCGCTGCGCGATCCCGAGCACCGAGTTCAGGAGCGATGCCTCTTCGCCACCGAGTTGCTCGGCCAGATCGGCCACCTGCTCGACCGCCGCGAGTTGAGCCCGTGTCGGCGATCGGTCGGGCGGGGCGGCTGGCCGGCGGTCGGGGGGGTCCTTCACGTCGAGCGCCGCGCCCCAGGTGGCGAATTGCGGGAAGGAGACCTTCCCCTCCAGGCGGTCGCCGTCGCGCTTCAGCTTGCCGAACTGCGGGTCGTCCATGTCAATGGGCTCCTCGAATGACCTCTACGGGGTCATACTTCGCCGCCCGGCGTGCCGGGTACATCGCCGCGAAGATGACGATGATGAGCGCCGACACGAACGCCTGGATGTACAGGCCGGGGCTCTCGCTCATCAGCAATCCCTCGCTCTTCACGAGTCCCTCCACCTGGATCGGCAGCCGCCTGAGCCCCGCGATCGTCAGCTTCCCGAGCAGCACGCCGGCGATCGCCCCGATCAGCCCGATCACCAGCCCCTGGAACATGTACACGAGCGTCACGTCCCCGCGCGACAGCCCGAAGCTCTTCAAAATCGCGATGTCGTTCACACGTTCCAGGACCGCCATAATGAGAATGTTCAACACCCCGAATGCCGCCACGATCAGCAGCGCGCCGGTGATGACGTACGTGATGACCGTCTGCACCTTGAAGATCTTCAGAAAGTTCGCGCTCGCCTCCTGCCAGCTCTCGGTCTTGTACCCGCACAATTGCTCGATCTGCTTCGCCAGCGGCTCGGCCTTCGTGTAGTCCGTCGACCGGATGACGATCCGGTTGATCACGTTCTTCTTGTCTAAAAGTGTCTGGCTCGAGTTGATCAGCATGTAAGCCCGGCTGTAATCCACCGGCGTCACGCCCGTCTCGAAGACCCCGACGATCCGCGCGTTCGTCCGCCCGCCCGTGTTGCTCGTCAGCACGATCGTGTCGTCGAGCTTGGCCCCCAGCACCTTCTGCAGCCCCGACCCGATCACCACGCCGTCCGCCGACTTCCGCAGCCGGGTGAAGTCCCCCTCGATCACGTCCTCCCCGATCGTCGTCACCCGCACCTGCTGCTCGGGCTCGATCCCGACGATCTGCATGTTGACGTTCTTCGTGCCGTACGTGGCGATCGCCTCGCCCGTCACTTCCGGCGCCGCCGCCAGCACGCCCGGCATCCGCCGCAGCTGCGCGATCAGCCCGGTCGGGTTCTTGATCTGCTTGGTCGTCTCGCGCGGCTTGGTGCGCTGGATGACCAGCAGCGCGTCCGGGTCCGGGTGCAGCCGCTGCAAGATCTGCGTCTCCCGCTCCCGCGGCTCATCGTGCACCGTCACGTGCCCGCTCGACTCGACCGTCTCGATGATGAACTTGTCCGAGAACCCGTTCATCATCGACACCATCGCGATGAACATCGTCACCGAGATCGCCACGCCCGCGATGCACACGAGCGACTGGCGCTTGTGGGCGAAGAAATACCTTGTCGAGATGAACCACCGCATGAGCTCTCGCGATTCGGTTTAAAAGCCGCCCTTGAAGATCTCGGCGTCCTTGGGTTTGTTCGCGTCCGCCGCCGTCCGGTTGTCGACGAAATCCGTCTTGACCGCGTCCCCTTCCTTCAGGGGTCCGATCGGACTCAAAATCACCTTGTCGTCCGCCGCGATCGCGCCGAGCACCTCCACCCGGTCCACCGACCGCACGCCCGCCTTCGCCGCCACGCGCGCCACCTTGCCGTTGCGCACGACGTAAAACGCATCACCCTGCAGCGCCTGCCGCGGCAGGATCATGACGTCCTTCTTGTGCTGCTCGACGAACGCGAGCTCGCCCGTCATGCCGGGCGCGAATCGCGCGTAGGGGGAAGTGGGGTTCGTCGTCGACAGTGGCACTGAAGTGCCACTGCCCGTTGCGGACGCCAAGGGCTCCCCGAGCGGGCGCGTCGTGCCGCCCGGCGCGCCCAATTCCACGTCCACCTCGAACGTCCGCCGCTGCGGGTCCGCCTTCGCGTACACCGTCTTCACCCGCCCGACGATCGGCTCGGTCCCGAACGAGTACAGCGTCATGTTCACGACCTGCCCGACGACCAGCTTGTTCCGGTCCTCCTCGTCCACCTGCGCCCGCATCACCAGCCGCTCGGGCCGCACGTCCGCGATCAGCATCACGTGCTCGTCGATCTTCATCCGCGTCCGCGTCGGCACCGGCCAATCCAAAATCACCCCGTCGACCGGCGCGTGAAGTTCCTGTTGCTCGACGTTCCACTTGGCGATGTTGTACGTCGCCTCCGCCACCTCCAACTCGCGCGCGACCTCCAGCGCCTTCGCGCGCCGCTGCGCCTTGAACCCCTCGAGCTCGGCCCACATCGTCCTGGCTCGCTCGAACGCCCGGTCGATCTCCACCGGCTGCGCGTTCCCCGTCGCGCCCAGGTCCACCAGCCGCGTGTGCTCGCGCTTGGCCGACGCCACGATCTCCTCGTACGCCTCGATCCGCCGGTCGAACTCGTTCAGCACCGGCGACGACTTCTCGTCTGCCCGCGCCCTGCGCTCCTTCAGCCCCGCCTCGGCCTGCTTGAGCTTCTTCTCCAAATCGTCGCTGACGATCCGCCCGAGCAACTGCCCCCGTTTCACCGCCACGCCTTTGTCGATCCCCGGCTCGAGCACCAGCACCCCCGCGACCTGCGACTTCACCGCGTACTCGCGCTCCGGCACGATCGTCCCCGTCGCGTAAAACGCCTGCACGACCTCCGACCGCACGACCGACGTCACCTGCACCACCGGCCGCCCCAGCGCCTGGAACAGGATCACGCCAACCCCCACCGCCACCACCACGCCGGCCGTCGCCAAGAGCATGCGAACCGGGATTCTTGCATGTCTGATCATGAGTGTCGCCGGATTATAGTCCGGTGGATCGTGAATCTATTCACAATCTTTGGTACCCAGTTCGGGGCGGTTGCTCCCCTGCGTTGCCCAACCCGCGGCATCCCCGCCCGCCGGCCCTCCCTTTTGCGCTTGACACCCGATTCCATAACTACTTACGCTCACCCACTCAGTCCGCTGCGCCCCCACGGAGAGTCGCCGATGTCGATCCAGATGGAACTGCACAAGATCATCATCAGCGAGATGCAAGATCAGCAGATCATTGTGCTTAAAGAGGTCGACGGCGAGCGCAAGTTCCCGATCGTCATTGGCTCCACCGAGGCCATGGCCATCGACCGTCGCCTCAAGGGCCACGCCACCCCCCGCCCGATGACCCACGACCTGCTCGCGAGCGTCATCGAATCGATGGGTGGCGACGTCGACCGGATCGAGATCAACGACCTTCAAGCCCACACGTTTTTCGCCAAGATCCACATCCGCCAGAACGGCAAGGACTTGGAGATCGACAGCCGGCCCAGCGACGCGATCGCCCTCGGCATCGCCACCACGGTGCCCATCTTCGTGGCGGAACATGTTTTGGAAGAGGTCAGCCGCTGAGTTGCGCCGCACGAGGGTGGGTTTTCAACAGGCGCGCGATTTCCGGGCATTTGGTAACACAGGCCTACCCGGTGCTTACTTTGCGAGCGACCGGGTAGCTCCGGCCGAGGCAGGGTACCGGGGGAAAACCGCTTGGGTCCGATAACGAACCCGGTTCGTTGCCTAAAAACGGGGGTGGGGGTGGAAATCGGGCGGGGCAATAATAGTGGCACGCTCATTGTTGATGCCGCTTTGACTCACCCGCGACAACCGGAGCGATGGGAAGAGTGAAACTGACCGGCGTCCAGCGAGCGGGCCATGCCCGCCGGGGGTCGCGGGGCTGAAGTTTACAGGCACCAAATCGGACCGCTCCGGGGCTGGTCGCGCGTGCAGTCATCGAGCGTCACACCCCCCAGCAGGAGATTCGTATGCAGATGATCGAAGCCGTGATCAAGCCCCACAAGCTTGACGCCGTCAAGACCGCCCTGGCGAAGATGGGCATCCTCGGCGTCACGGCCGTGGAGTGTAAGGGCTTCGGCCGGCAGATGGGTCACACGGAGCGCTACCGCGGCGCCAAGATGGACGTCGGGTTCGTGCCCAAGGTGCTGCTCAAGATCTGCGTCAAGAGCGAGGAGACCAGCAAGGCCGTCCAGGAAATCGTCGAGGCGGCCCGCACCGGCGAGGTCGGCGACGGAAAGATCTTCGTCTACCCGATCGCCGAGGTCACGCGGATCCGGACGGGCGAGAAGAACGAGTCGGCGCTGTAATCACACCTCAGAATTCACCCGGGCACGGATCGCCCGGATCGAGTCGAACGCGTCGCGGCGAGTCACGGACGGCGACACCCGGCGAATCGTTCAACAGTCGTAGTCGTAACCAACTTAGAACAAGTGGAAGCCGGGCGCGGCGCCCGGCCGACCGGTCTTTCATTGTCTTCGCCGGACGAGCGGCGCGCTTGGTCGTGCGCGGCCGCCGGCGTTGGAGGAATGTCATGGTGCGTGGTGCGTTGAGCAAGTGGGCGTCCGGACGGACGCTGTGTGCGATTTTGATGGCGATGTGCCTGGTCGGATCGGCGCGCGTGGCGAAGGCCGACGACGCCCCGGCCGCGACCCCGCCGGTCGACGTCTTCAATTACGAGAAGAAGGGCGCCGACGGCGCGCTGATCGGCTACTACGTCGACAAGGCCGCTGCGGACGCGGACAAGGAGAACAAGGCCGCCAAGACGATCAACGGCGGTGATACCGCGTGGATGCTCACCAGCGCCGCCCTGGTACTGATGATGACCGGCCCAGGCCTGGCGCTGTTCTACTCGGGTCTGGTCCGCCGGAAGAACGTGCTCGCGACGATGATGCAGTCGTTCGCCCTGATGGCGATCGCGTCGGTCGTCTGGGCGGTGATCGGGTACAGCCTCGCGTTCAGCGAGGGCAACCCGTTCATCGGCGGGACGCGGTTCATGTTCCTGAACGAGGTCGGGGTCGCCCCCGTCGAGTACGCCGGGACGATCCCCCACTTCCTGTGGATGATGTTCCAGTGCATGTTCGCGATCATCACGCCCGCCCTGATCTGCGGCGCGTACGCCGAACGCATGAAGTTCAGCTCGATGGTGATCTTCAGCATCGCCTGGCTCCTCCTGGTCTACTGCCCGATGGCCCACATGGTCTGGGGCAAGGGCGGGCTGCTCAACGCGTGGAATGGCGGCCGAATCAACGGGATCGACTTCGCCGGCGGGACGGTCGTGCACATCGCGTCGGGCGTGTCGGCCCTGATCTGCTGCCTCGTCATGGGCAAGCGGCGCGGGTACGGGAAGATCCCGATGCCCCCGCACAGCGTCGTCCTGAGCGTGATCGGCGCGGCCCTGCTGTGGGTCGGGTGGTTCGGGTTCAACGCCGGGTCGGCCCTGTCGGCCGGCGGGCTCGCCGCCAGCGCGTTCGCCACCACGCACATGGCCGCCGCCGCCGCGACCCTCGGCTGGCTCGTGATCGAGTGGATCAAGACGGGTAAGCCGACCGTCCTGGGCGCGATCTCCGGCGCCGTCGCCGGGCTGGTCGTGATCACCCCGGCCGCCGGGTTCGTGACCGTCGGCGCGTCGCTGATCATGGGCTTCGCGGGCGGCGTCGTCTGCTTCTTCGCCGCCACGACCATCAAACACGCCCTCGGGTACGACGACTCGCTGGACGCGTTCGGCGTCCACGGCGTCGGCGGTACGCTCGGCGCGATCCTGACCGGTGTGTTCGCCAAGTACGCGATCTACGGGGCGACGGTCCCGTACGCTGGGGGTGACAAGATCGGCACGCTCGAGGGTGGGCCCGCGCTTACGGCCCAGCTCATCGCGGTCGGCCTGACCTGGGCGATCGCCGCGGTCGGCTCGTTCATCCTCCTCAAGCTCATCGACGTGGTCATCGGCCTCCGCGTGACCGAGGCCGACGAGTACGAGGGCCTGGACATCAGCCAGCACGGCGAGCGCGGCTACAACTTCGAAGAGGAGTTCGGTGGCACGGTGCTCGACGGCGGCGGGTCCTACTCGGCGGCCCCGGCGGTCGCCAAGGTCGGCTCGACGGCCACCGCGACGGTGTCGCACGCCTGACCCCCACGGGTCTGACCGCACCGGCCGGGCCGGCACGGTCGGACGATGACTTCAACGCCCGCCCCCGTGGGGGTCGCCGGGTGAACGACACCCGGCGGCCCCCGCGAGGGACGGGAATGCGACGGCGACCGCGCGACTCACCAGTTGCGGACGACAACCCGCATCTCATGCCCTCGCGCCGCCGTCCCAATTCGGATACCTCACCGCCCCCCGCGGGGCGCCCGCCGTCACCCGACGGCCGGCACCCCGGCGGGGGGCGGTGGCGTTCCCACGACGGCGACTGGCCCGGACTGGTCCGCCGGATCGAGCGCAAGCGGCGGACGGTCGCCCGGATAGTGACCGGCGCGCCCCGCGCGAACGATGGGGCGTTGTCAGAGGGTCAATTGATCGACGACGGGCAACTCGATCGCGTTCCGTCCGACGGAAATGGGCAACCGCTTGATTCGAACCGATCCGGGGCGGCGCTTCGGGCGAAGCCCGTGCCCTCTGCCCCGGCGTGGGGGGATGCGAGGAACGGTGAACCCGGACCGCCCGCGGCGTCTCCCCCCTGCCCGCCCCCGCCCCGCGACGAGTACTACGCGCGGGCGACGTGGGCGTCGTTCCGGCTCGACGGGATCATGGTCGAAATCGCGGAGGTCGCCGACGCCGTCGCGCCCGCGGTCAACGGCCGGCCCCCCCTGCTCCGCTCGCGCCAGGCTCAACGCCTCCGCAACCACGCGGCCATCCTCCACCACGTCGAGACCGACCTCCGCCGCGCACAACCGCTCACGCCCGACGGCGTGCTCCGGTGGTACACGGCCGTCAGCGCCGGCCTATCGACCACCGACATCGACGGCGTCGCAATCGCCCGCCTGACCGAGGTCGTGCGCCGGATCAACTCCCCCCAACTCCGCGTCAAGCCCGCGCTGATCGAGGCCGGGCAGGCGTACGTGCGGCTGCTCGCCGACCCGCTCGTGCCGAGTTTCAACGGCATACTGGCGCGGCTGCTGCTGCGGTATCACCTGGGTCGGTGTGGCCTGCCCGCGATCGTGTTCGACCCGATCGTCGACGCGCGGTTCGGCAGCGCCGAGGCGGCGGGGCGGCGCATCGGGGAATTAGTCGAGGCTGCGCTCGACGCGGCGATGGCCAAGTAGCTCAACATTCCGATGTTGAGGAACGGCGTGGAACTGCGCATCGCGAAGACGCGGACGGGCACTTCGAACGCAATTCCTCAACATCGGAATGTTGAGCTACTTGTTGCGGTCTCCGAGCGCCCTACCACCCGAACCGCTCTTCGTCCCACGGGTCGCCGTGCATGTGATAGCCGTTTTGTTCCCAGAAGCCGGGGGCGTCGGTGGCGCGGAGCTCGATGCCGCGTATCCACTTGGCGCTCTTCCACAGGTACAGGCGGGGCACCAGCCCGCGCAGGGGCCAGCCGTGGTCGGGGGTGAGGTCTTCGCCCTCCCACTGGTAGGCGAGGACGCAGTCGTCGGCGACGAACTCTTTCAGCGGGACGTTGACGGTGAAGCCCTTCTCGCTGTGGCACATGACGAAGCGGGCCTCGGGCTTGGGCTTGGCGCGCTCGATGATCGACTTGAGCGGGACGCCGGTGAACGTGTTGTTTAGCCGGCTCCAGTGCGTGACGCAGTGCATGTCGCACACGACGTCGACGGCGGGCATCGCGCGAATCTCGTCGTACGACAGCTCATACTCGTCCTCGACCAGGCCGAAGACGCGGAGCCGCCAGTCGGGCGAGCGGGGGTCGATTTTGGGGACGCTGCCGTAGTGGAGGACGGGCCACTTGGCGGTCAGGGTCTGGCCGGGCGGGGTGCGGTCGGCGGGCGAGCCGCGGAGCGTGTCGGGGCTGACGATCCGCGGGCGCGAGGACGTGGGGGGCGAATCCATGCGACGATCGTAGCGCGGCGGAAGGCGGCGGACAACGCAGACGGTGGGCAGTGCCCACCCTACACTTACTCCACGGGCTCGATCCGCGCGGGCAGTGGGCGTGCGACCGGCCGCAGCACCGGCGCGATCACGTTCGGGTCGGCGACCGGGGCGGCGGGGGCGGCGGCGGGCTTGTCCTTGGCGGCCTTGGCCTCGGCCTCCTTGCGGGCCTTGGCGAGCTGCTTGCGGATCGCGTCGATCGACTTCTCGCGGGCGGCGGCGGGGGCGTCGGGGTCGACGGCGACCTTCTTGCCCATGGCGGTCGTGAGCGCGTCCAGCGCGGCGCGGCGGATCGTCGCGTCGTCGTCCTCGAGGCAGTCGAGGAGGAAGTCCGGGTCCTTGGCGGCGGCCTCGGGGTCGTCGATCGGCATGCGGGCGTGGGCGGCGACGAGCTCGTCGAGCCGGCTCGCCTGCTCGGGGGCGAGGTGGGCCGGGTCGTACCGCAGGGCCGCCAGGGCGCCGGGCGCGCCGAGCTGGGCGAGCGCGGCCAGGGCGCGCTCGCGGACGTCGGCGTCGCCGGACAACAGCGCGGGCAGGAACGCGTCGAGCCGAGCGGTGATCTTCGGGTCGGCGGGGATCGACGTGAACACGCGGTACGCGTCGGCCGGCCCGGGACGGAGCAGCGTCTGGCCGGTCATGCGGCGGAGGGCGGGGATGAGGTACTTGCGGACCTCGTCCGGGTACGAGCGGCGGAGGGCGAGGAGGTCGGGGGCGTTGCCGGAGACGACGGCCCGATTCTGGCCCATGACGTTCATGGTCACGCCGTTGGGCCGCTGCATCAGGTAAAAGTTGGAGAACTGCCCGTTCGGGTCTGCGCCTTGCGCGCTGAGCGTAACCATGCCCTGGGCCTGCTGGATGTTGAGGTTGGTCATCCAGAACTCGTCGTCCGGCGCGTCGAAGTCGTAGCGGACGAGCGTGTAGAAGCTGTTGGGCGGCTGGTTGAACTGCGAGACGGTATAGACCGAGTCGGAGCCCTGGATCTTGATGCGCTTCTGCTGGCCGGTGGTGAAGTTGGCGACCCACTCGGCCTTCAGGCGGCCGTCGGCGAGCGAGAAGCGGACGATGTCCTCGATCTTGTAGGTGCCGCCGTCGGGCATGCCCTGGATGGACTGTTTCTGCCGCTCGCGCTGGGCCTTGGCGTTGTTGGCCACGTTGACGACGCCCACGCGACGAACGGCGACGGCGGGCTTGGCAACGACCTTCGCCCCGGCGGGCGTGTCGTCCGCCTTGGCCTCGGGGGCGGCAGGCTTATCGGCGGGCTTCGCCTCGGGTGCGGGCTTGGCGGGGGCGACGGGCTTGTCGGCCACCTGCTCAACGGCCGGCTCGACAGCCGGAGCGGGCAGGATGCGGATGACGTCCTCGGCAGCGTGCGCGACGCCGGCACAGAGACCCAGACCGCCCACGACCACGCTGATGAATCGCTTCACGCTAAAACCTCCGCCCGGATGACGTGCTAGTGACCTGGCCCCCATAGAAGAGTGCATCATACCTGAATCGACGGCAAGCTTTCAATGCGGCGATGAATCGGGAGGGCGAGGCTCCGTCCGAGCCGCGGGGGCACCCCGCGCACATGTCAAGAACGGCTTGGACGGAGCCTCGCCCTCCCAAATACACCTTACTCCGACCGAATCTCCGTGACGCTCGTCAGGGGGAGCGAGATGGTGCCAAGGGCCGGCTCCTGGATCTCCAGCGTTGATCCTTTCGCGGTCAAAGCCGTGGCCCGGTAGGTGGAGGCGTCGGCGGTGATGATGGTGAGCGGGGCCTTGGCGGCCGCGACGTCGGGCGTCCGAAGGACGACGGCGGTCAGGTCTTCGTGGAGGTAGATCTTCTTCACGCCGAACAGGACGGACGAGATGGAGACTTGGCCGTCTTTGAGGGTCTTGATGTCGCCGTCGAGGAAGTCGCCGCCGGCCATCAGGGCGCCGGGCTGGTCGGGGGCGAGGCGCTTGGCGTGCTCGGCGAGGACGGGGCGGTAGCAGACGCGGGCGACGTCGGCGAGGGCGATCGAGTCCTGCTTGTTATCCCGGGTGAAGCGGAGGCGGTCGTCGTCGATGGCCCAGACGTCGGCGGCGACGAACGAGCCGGAGCGGGTCACGAACCCCTTCGTGCTCGACTCGAGCTCGGGCGAGCCGGCCGTGACCTCGACGTGGTCGAACACGGCGGTCGCGGGGCGGTCCTTGTCCTTGCTGACGGCGGTGAGCCCGATGAAGACGGTCGGGCCGGTCTCGAACCGGTCGGAGCCGATCAGCTCCCACGTCTTGCCGTCCGGCGACGTGTACGCGTGCACGCGCGACCCGTGCCGCACGAGTTTCACCCAGTGCGGGGTCTCGGCGTTCCGCTCGGTCTGCACGGGGTTCATCCAGTGGTCCTGCCGGCGGACGAACGAGACGACCGGGTCGTTCGCCGGGACGCCCCAGAGCAGGCTGGCGTGCTTGCAGCGGCTCTTGAGGTTCTCGCGGATGGTGATGCCGGCCATGGCGTCGGCGTTGGGGTCGCGCGGGGTCAGCGAGGCGATGCGGGCGACGATCTGGCCGTCGCCGATGAGCGGGCGGACGACGAATTCGCCGGAGTCGGCCTGGTTGTCGCTGGTGAGCGAGCCGATGGCGTTGTCGAGTTTGAACTCGCCGGCCTGCGGGTCGAACGACGCGCCGCCGGCGGCCGGCTTACCGCCGGTGCTCTTTGGCCGGGCCGCGTAATCGGGGTTGGCGATGAAGAAGTCCCCCCACGGGGCCTTGAGGGAGCCGTCGCCCTTGCCGGTGACGGTCAGTTGGAACGGCTCCGACAGTGCCGTGACGCCGAGCGTGTCGGTGAGCTTGGCGCGGATGTTGTAGAGGCCGGCCGCCGGGCGGGGCCAGACGAAGCGGTAGGGCTGGGTGGTGTTGGCCCAGAGCAGGCCGTTCTTGTCGAAGAACTCGACCTTCTGCACGGGCGCGTTGGGGGACATGCCTGCGGCGAAGAGCGTGAGCGAATCGGGGGCGGTGGCGAGCGTGTCGGCCGAGGGGTAGATCAGGCCGATCACCGGCTTGCCGAGGCGCGAATCGGTGGGCGTGGAGAAGGCGGAGGCGGGGATGACGTCGCGGGAGGCGTTCTTGCTCGACCAGCGCGCACGGCAAAGCATGAACCCGGCCGGCGACGCGTACTCGAGCTTGAACGCGTACTTCTTCCCGCCCTCGAGGGTGAGGTACTCGCTGGAGAACTCGCCGCCCTGGGCGTCCCACTTATCGATCAAAAGCTTGTTGTCGACCCACAGGCGGCAGCGCAGGTGAGCCTCGACGTGGAAGCGGTACTCGTTGTCCTTCGGGACCTCGACGAAGCCGGTCCACCGCACCGAGCCCTCGGGAGGCGCGGCGGGGTCGGGGAGGTTGTCCGGGTGGAAGTGGAAGTCGATGTTCTGGTCGAAGCGGATGAAGTTGAGCTGCTTGAGGTCGCGGTCGGTGTAGTACTCGGCGCGGAGGCCGACCGTGTCGGGCGCGAGGATCCGGCGGAAGGGCAGGCCGCCGTCGGCCGCGGGCGTCTCGAGCAGGATGCCGTCGGGGCGGGCAGGCGACTTGGGCAGGCGCAGGCTGGTCGTCGGGATGGCCTGGCGCGGCATCGACGGGCTTTGCCAGGCGATGTGCGCCAGGCCCGGGCCGGCGCCGTTGTAGTACTCAACCTTGAGCTCGTACTCCTGTCCGGCGACGAGATCGATCTCGGCCGACGCCTCGGCCATCGACTGGTCCATCCAGCGGTCGATCAGAAGCTTCCCGCCGACCCAAAGGCGGACGCCGTCGTCGGTGTTGGCGAAGAGTTGGTGGCGCTCGGAGTGTGCGGCGAGCAGGCGGCCGGTCCAGCGGATCGAGAACTCGCGCCCGCCGGGTGAAAGCGACGGGTGGGGAATGGAATCGTCGCCCCACTTGAAGTCGATGGCGGGGTCGTCCCGGGTGAGGAGGAGTTGGCGGAAATTTCGCCCGGCAAAGTATTCGCCGCGGACGCCGTGGCCTTCGGGCGGCCTTTCGTTGGCGGCGGATTTGAACGAAGCGCGGGCGAGCGAGGCGAGGGGGAAGGCCTTACGGCCCTGCTCGGTGGTGACGACGACCTCTGCGCCGTTGACGGCGACGGCGCCGACGTACGTCTTGCCGTCACGCGTAGTTACGGTGCCGCCGGGGGCGCGCCCCGGCAGCGCGAGCAGACCGGTAACAACGACGGCGATCAACAGGGCGAGTCGTCGGTAAAGCATACGGAATATCGCGGTCGGACGATGCGGGCGCAAGATCCCCCTCGGCGGGGCACTATTCCATGTACGGCGAAACGGGGCAAGTGTTTGGGGAACCGGGTCAATGGTCCATTGTCCATTGTGATCGGCAAACAGTCAGTCCGGGGTGCGCTGTCTACCGCGGTAAAGCAGCACGAGGAAGAACGGCCCGCCGAGCAATCCGGTCAGCACGCCAACCGGGAGCCACGTGTCCAGCTTTCCGATCAGCATCCGGCTCGTTCCGTCGGCGACGGTCAGGAGCATCGCGCCGAGAGCCGCCGATAGGGGCAACAGTCGGCGATTGTCCTGGCCGACGATCAGCCGGGCGAGGTGGGGGCATATCAGGCCGACGAAGCCGATCGGTCCGGACAGCGCGACGGCCGATGCGGTCATGAGCGAGGCGGTAACGAGGGCGACCCACCGCAGGCGGTGGATGCGAACGCCGAGGGACTGGGCCTCGGACTCGGAGAGGGCGGCGACGTTAAGGCGGCCGGCCATGGCCATCAGGGCGACGAAGCCGAGCGCGAAGACGACGAGGCCGGTGTACTTCTGGACGGGCTCGAGGTTGGTGTTGATGCCGCCGACGAGGAACCGAAGGGGTCCGCCGCCCTGGGCGGTGAGTTCGGGCTTCAGGGCATCGATCATGAGGAACGCGGAGGCGTTGGTCGCGTTGACGATGACGCCGACGAGCAGGAGAGTGACCGGATCGAGCCGGCCGCGACGGGTGGCGAGACCGAACACGGCGATCACGGCCAGCAGTGCGCCGGCGAACGCGGTCGCCTGCTGGGAGAGCGCCCCCAGGACGGCGAGCGCGGAGAACCCCGGGAGGCGCCAGAGGTAGTTGGCGAGCATCGCGCCGGACGACACGCCGAGCAGGTACGGGTCGGCGAGCGGGTTGCGGAGGATGGCCTGGTAGGCGAGGCCGGCGGCGGCGAGAGACGCGCCGATCAGCGACGCGAGAAGGACGGAGTCGAGGCGGACGCCGAGCGCGTATGCGTTGGCCGGGGCCTTCCACCCGTCCGAACCGAAAAACAGGCTCGCGCCGGCGACGACCGCCCAGAGGAGGATCGCGCCGGCGAGGGTCAGGACGAGTTGGGCGGCGGAAAAGCGACGCATGACGGTCATCGCGGGGGCGGTCGCGGGTCAACGGAAACGCGCAGGAAGGATTTCACGAATGACCACGAATCAACACGAATAACTCCATCCTCATTCGTGCCCATTCGTGTTCATTCGTAAAATCTCTCTGCCCCTCCGTGTCTCCGTGCCTCCGTGGTGAACTTTCCGTTCAAAGCCCCAGCCGCGCCTTCTTGGCTTCCCACTCCGCCGTCTCGCGCTTGTTCTCCGTCGCGATCGGCTGGCCGCTCTTGATGGCGTCGATTTCGAGGCGGGTGAGGTGCATTGCCTCGAACTGGTAGTCGAGGAACGCCTCGGCGGCGACGGGGACGATCGGCTGGATCAGCGCGAACATCGCCGTCGCATAGTCGCGGATCTCCTGCTGGGCGTGGCTGTCCATCCGCAGCGACAGGAAGTGGAAGAGGTTGTGGAGGTCGATCTTCCAGTACCACTCGGTGTAGACGCTGGCCGGCAGCGCGATGCGGGCGATCTCGCGGGCGACGCCCTTCTCGATGTACCGCTCGTACTCCTCGTACTGCTGCTCGAGGTGGTCGAGGTGGCCCAGGAAATCCTGCGCCGTCGTCGGGTCGACCGGGGCATCCCCCCCCTGCCGGTTCGACGTCGACTGCTGCCGCACGTTCTCGGCGGTCGGGCGGTAGTAGCGGTCCTTCACGACGCTGTAGCGGGCGCTGTACTCGTTGACGTTGGCCGTGCGGTGCCGGATCCATTGCCGGGCGACAAAGATCGGCATCACGTGGTGGAACTTGAACTCGACCATCTCGAGCGGCGTTGTGTGCCGGTGGCGGAGGAGGTAGCGGATCAGGCCGCGGTCCTCGTTGACCTGCTTGGTGCCTGCACCGTAGGAGACGCGCGCCGCCTGCACGATTGCGAAGTCGGCCGTCTTCCCGACGGGCGCGAGCCGCGGCATCACGTCGACCAGCGCGACCATGCCGTGGTCGTGGACGGACACTTCCCACCGCGCGCTACCGTCCATGACGTCCTGAACGTCCCCCTCAAACGGTTTCTTCTGAATGGTCACGGCCGAGAGATCGATGGGCATGGGGGGCGATTGTACGGAACGACGGGGGCAAGCCAACCCCGGGCTTGGTCATTGCCGATTCCGATTGCGGAGATTGAACTCGCAGCCAGCGTCCCTCATGTCATCCCGAGGTACTCCGAGGGATCTGGCCGGAACGTTCAGGCCCGTCCGACGTTGGCGAACAATCCGCGACGACCGAGGCCAGATCCTTCGGAGTACCTCAGGATGACGGCTGCGCGAACCGCAATGGGCAATGGGCAATGGGCAATCCATCACCCTCGCGCCGCCCACAAAATCGCCGTCAGGTAGAAGAAATACCCCGCCACCAGCACCATCCCCTCTTCCTTCCCAAGCTTCCACTTCCCCGCGGCCACGGGCAGCAGCAGCACCGCGACGATGATCAGCAGGACATTGTCGACGCGCCAGAACGCCACCGGAAAGATCAGCGGCTTCACCAGCCCCGGCCCGTACCTCAGCCCGTCGCCAGCGAACGTGCTGACCCAATCCCCCACCGGCCCGTTCACTGAGGCGAGGTAAGGCAGCGCGATGCAGATCGGCAGCAAAACGCACAGGTTCAGCAGCACGATGCCGACCTGCGTGGTCATTGCGTCCCACGCCTTGCCGCCGCTGGCGCGCCGCCAGGCACCGTACGTCATCGGCATGACGAGGGCGAGCCCGACGACGGTCGCCGCGATTCCCGCCGACGAGAAGTTCCGGACGCCCTCCGAGACTTTCACGACACCGACGCTCACCGCCCACGCCGCCAACACCGCCACCGCGACGGCCACGAGCACCTCGACGCTCAGCACGACCCTTCGGCCCACGTCCTCCCCCGCCGTGCCCGGCGTCCGATATTCGAGCACGTGAGACTCCGACTGAGCCCCTCCGCCCTCCCACGTCGCGCGTTCAACCGCCCCCTCATCGCTCTCCTGCCCCTCCGTCGCTCCGTCGCTCCGTCGCTCCGTCGCTTCCGCCCCTTCATCCTTTCCTCCGCGGTCCCGCCACAGCGCCAACACCACCGCCCCCTCGATCGCCAGCGCGATCGCGTCGCGCCAGCCGAAGTGCCCTTTGAACCCGGCGACGAACACGATCAGCGCCGCCGCCAGCGGGAACGGCCAGAGCCGCCGCCACCGCCCCGGCCCCCCGCCGATCGGCTCGGCCAGCGCCGTGAACCCGACCACCGTCGTCATCGCCCCCACGCTCGTCCCGAACACGACGCCCATCGCGATTTCCGTCCGCCCCATCACCATCGCCACCAGCGTGCACGCGGCGATCGGGAGCCATAGTCCGATCGCCCGCATCCCCGGCCTCACTCCCCCGTCCACCGGCGCCAGCACCGACGACAACAGCCGCGAACAGACGAACAACCCGACGAGCCCCGCCCCGAGCACGTACGGCCCCAGTTGCAGTTGCCACTCGCCCGCCGCGATGAAAAATAGCGCCGCCATTCGTGCGGGCAGTGTCGCCGATCCGGCGCGCGCGTCAATCACGCCACCTCCCCTTGTCGCCTTGTCCCCTTGTCTCCCCCTCCGCATTCATATAATCCCCCCGTGACCGAAGCCGACGCCCCCATCCCGACTCAGCCCGACGACGAGCTCGTCCCCCTCGAGCCCGACGAGGCCGACGTCGAGCATCTGCAGTTCAAGCTCGCCAAGAACCTCACCCGCCGGATCGACCAGTACCTCGTCGACCGCATCCCGCATTTGTCGCGCAACGGCGTGCAGAAGCTGATCGAGAACGGGCTGGTCAAGGTCAACGGGCGAATCGTCAAGGCGAGCTACAAGCCGCGCGACAACGACGTCGTCGACATCGTCGCGCCGCCCAAGCCGATCTCGGAGCTGATCCCCGAAGAGATCCCGCTCGACATCGTCTACGAGGACGAGCACTTCCTCGCGCTCAACAAGCAGCCCAACCTGATGGTCCACCCGGCCCGCGGCGTCTGGACCGGCACGCTCGTCAACGGCCTCGTTCACTACGCCCGCGACTGGTCGATGGTGAACGGTAACTGGCGGCCCGGCATCCTCCACCGCTTGGACCGCAACACGACCGGCATCATGCTCGTCGCCAAGAGCGACGAAGCCCACTGGCGCATCGCCGGGCAGTTCGAGAACCGCACGATCCAGAAGACTTACGTCGCCGTCTGCCACGGCGTGCCGCGACAGGCGTCCGGCATGATCGACTTGCCGATCGGCCGGGACCGGTACATCCGCGAGAAGCAGGCCGTCCGGAAGGAAGAGAACGGCGGCAAGCCCGCCGTCACCCGATACGACGTCCTCGAAACGTTCGAAGCCGAAGGCATCCACGTGCAACACGCCGGCGGCGAGGTCCGCTCCGACATCCCCAAGGACCAGTTTCGCCTGATCGACAGCCCGTTCGAAAAGGACAAGAAGCTCCCCCCCCCGCCCGGAAAGTTCAGCTTCATCAAGCTTTCCCCCAAGACCGGCCGCACCCACCAGCTCCGCGTCCACATGGCCGCTCTAGGCTTCCCCATGGTGGGCGACACCATGTACGGCGGTCGCATCTTCGAAGTGACCGGCGGGGCCGCTTCGGCAGCTCTGAAACCAGACGAAAAGTTCCGCTTCGACCGCCAGGCGCTCCACGCCTTCGAGATCACGTTCACGCACCCCGGAACCCACCAGCAAATCACCCTGTCGGCCCCCGTTGCGCCCGATATGTCGCGCCTGCTGGAAATTTTGCGCGCGGGAAAGTTTTAACCTTCGCCTTGTTCCGGCGTATAATCCCTGACAGAACATCCAAGGCCGTGGGCCAGGGTCGCGGGCATTGTTCCCGCGCCAGGCGGTCAGGAACGTGCCGGAACGCGCGAGACGTCGTTTTTACAGAACGAACCCACCGCGCCGCTCCCAATTCCGTTCCCTCGCCGGCGGTTAGAGAGATCCTTGAGACGATCCCGAGGCGCCCAACGGTTAGTAACCCTCTGCTTTGGAGGCACTTATGTCTCAGCTCGTCGCTATCGGCATGCCCAGCGGGGCCACGTGGATCGTCATCGCCGCCATCGGCCTTATCCTTTTTGGGAAGCGGCTTCCTGAGGTGGGCCGGAGCCTCGGTAAAGGCATCGTCGAGTTCAAGAAGGGCCTGACCGGCGCCGCCGAGGAGATCCGGCAGGTCGATCAGACCGTCGCCGCCCCGGTCGCCACCACCCCGGCACAGCTCACCACCACGACGCCGGCCCAGCAGCCGCTGCTCGGCGGTGAATCGACGACCACCGTCGTCGGCCCCGCGCCGGTCGCCGGCTCGGTCGACAAGCCCAGCTTCAAGTTCGACCCCTACACGGGCAAGCCGGTCGAAGGCTAAGTTTGAAAATCCGACCGACCGTTGCAAACCTCTGCCGGTCGTGACGTGTCTAACGCGGGGAACGCCTGCCCGTGACGCTCGAAATGCGTCACGGGCTCGCGTCGTTTGATACTTCGCTCCTTCGATTCACGCACCCGGGAGGTCGTTATGCGGCTGGGACGACTGGCAGGACTGGCAGCGGTGGCGGTGATCGGTCTCTCGAGTTCCGCCTCCGCGGCGCCGTCGCCCAGCGCGGTGGCGGTCCGCCGGGCGCTTACCACGATCATCCCCGAGGTCAAGCTGCAGGGGTCGACCCTCGCCGACTCGATCGAGTTCCTCCGCGACATCACCGGCGCCAATTTGCACGTGAACTGGCGCGCACTCGAGGCCGCGGGCATCGGCAAAGATACGCCCCTCAACATCCGCCTTCGCGACGTGCACATGGGCAAAGTGCTGCGCACGGTGCTGACCGAGGCCAGCCCATCGGTCCCGCTGACGTACTACGCGTCGGAGGGCGTCATCGAGGTGACGACCGTCGAGCTGGCCGACCAGCAGATGATCACGAAGGTGTACCCGGTCGACGATTTGCTGATGGAGATCCCGGACTTCACCGAAGCGCCGGATTTCAGCCTGCAGAACACTTCCAGCAGCAGTGGCGGAGGTGGCGGCGGCCGGGGTAGCGGGAGCCGGGGCGGCGGCGGTGGGGGCGGCGGCGGCGGACTGCTCGGCGGCAGCGGCGGCTCGGGCGGCGGCTCGCGCGAGAAGGAAAAGACCACCACGAAGACCGAGCGCGCCGACGCGCTGGTCAAGCTGGTCATGGAAACGGTCCGCCCCGAGATCTGGCGCGACAACGGCGGCACCGCCTCGATCCGCTACCACAACGGCCACCTGATCGTCACCGCCCCCCGCTCCGTTCATGAGGCCATCGGCGGGCCGATCGGCGACTGATCTGCGAAAGAGTTCACCACTCCGCGGCAGAGTTCACCACGGAGGCACGGAGACACGCAGAAGACAATTAATGGAGGATGGAAGATCGCGCGACAGCGCCGCATCCATCCTCCGTTCTTTTTTCTCCTCCTCCGTGCCTCCGTGCCTCCGTGGTGAATCTTCTCTGCCGCCGCGCGACCCGTTACACTCGCGCGGATGCAATACGAGTTGGGAATCATCGGCGCGGGGCAGATGGCCGAGGCGATCGTGCGGGGCGTGATCCGGGGCGGGCTGTTCGAGGCCGGGCAGATGATCGCCGCGGACGTGAGCGACGCGCGGCGCGACGTGTTTCACAAGGAACTCGGGCTGGCCGTGTCGGCGGAGAACGCGGACGTCGCACGGCAATCGAAGGCGGTGCTGCTGTCGGTCAAGCCGTACCAGATGGCCGAGGTGCTGGCGGGCATCGGGCGGGTGATGGCGCCGGGGACGCTGGTGATCTCGATCGCGGCGGGCGTGAAGGCGGCGTCGATCGAGAAGCACCTCGGGGCCGCGCACGCTTGGCGGGTCGTTCGGTCGATGCCGAACACGCCGATGCTCGTGGGCGAGGGGATGGTCGCGATCGCGGCGGGGACGCACGCGACGCCGGCGGACCTGGCGGCGGCGCGGCGGATCTTCGAGGCGTCGGCCGACGTGCTGGACGTGCGCGAAGACCAGATCGACGCGGTGACGGCGATGAGCGGGTCGGGGCCGGCGTACTTCTTCTACTTCGTCGAAGCGATGATCAAGGCCGGCCAGGAACTGGGCCTGAGCGCCGAGCAGGCGCACAAGTTGGCGTCCAAGACCTGTCTGGGCGCGGGCCGAATGCTCACGCTGAGCGCGGACTCGCCGGAGGAACTTCGGCGGAAGGTGACGACACCCAACGGCACGACCCACGCGGCGATCGTGGCGATGCAGGGGAAGGGATTGGGCGACATCGTGGCGGAAGGGGTTCGCGCGGCGGAACGGCGAAGCAAAGAGCTCGGGGCGTGAGTCGCGCGGATGGAACGCGCCGGCGACGCGTTGCGTCACAGCGAACTTTTCCATTCCGGAATTCGACCGCTGCTCGCGCCGGCCGCTGTGGGTACAATGTTTGCGGAGGCGAGGCCGTCGCAATCAGGGGTCGCAACCGGGATCATTCAGCGCGAGAGGTGCATCATGGCGGTCGAGACGATTCGGAGAGACGGGCGCGACCCGGTGGTGCCGGCGATCACGAGCCGGTATCCCACGCCGGCGGCGAGCATCGGACTGCTGATCGCGCGGATCCCGCTGGGCGTGTACTTCATCGCGGCGGGCGTGGCCAAGTTCGGGTACGAGAGCAAGACGGGCTACAAGGGCGTTGCCGGGTTCGCGGTGGACAACGCCGAGAACGCGCAGCGGTTCATGTCGAGCCAGCTCAGTTGGACGTACCTGTACGGGCTGCCGTGGGCGGAGATCGTGCTCGGCGGGATGTTGATCGTGGGCTTCCTGGGGCGGGTGGTGTCATTCCTGCTGGCGGCGCTGCTGGTCAGCATCATGATCGCCAAGCTGCCCGCGCTGACGGCGCTGGCCACGGAAAAGAATCTCATCTTCGCGGGTCTGGCTCTGGGGCTGGCGTTCACTGGGGTGGGGTTGCTGTCGGTGGACGGGTTGCTGTTCGGGCCTCGGCGGCGTGTGCGGGTGACGGAGGAGTACGTGGAGCCGCTGGGGGGATAGTGGAAGGATTGCTCCGAGGGTCCATGATCCGGGCCGGCGCTTCGGGCGGAGCCCGTGCATTCTGCGCCGGGTTGATCCGGGTTCCGGGGGACGATCTGTAACGCGCGAGCGAGGGATTGGGTGGGGCGTCTCACAATGCGCGGTGTCGCGGGGCGGGGGGTCTCTTGCGGCGGTGTGCGGGGCATGGGAACATCGCCGGTGTAACGAATTCGGGGAAAGTTGGATCTGACATCACAGGCCGGGCTCGCGCGCGGGCGCTCGTGGTCGCACGCGCGGCGGAGTTCGGGAATGGGCGGCGGGAGACTCATGGCGATCACGTTCGCGTGCGGCAATTGCGGGAAGGCGTACCGCGTCGACGACCGGTTCGCCGGGAAGAAGGCGGCGTGCAAGGCGTGCGGGACGGTCAACGTGATCCCCGCGGCGGCCGCGCCTGCGGACGATCGCGCGCCAATCGATTTGGCATCGGAGCGGGGGAGCGACGCCAAGCGTCCGCCTTTGGTGCGACCGCTCAGTACGGCACCGAAGGGACGGGCGCCGGTTGCGCGAAAGGAAAGCGCGCCGCCCCTGCCGCCGCCCATTGACGACTTCGACGCCTCACTCGAGGCGGCGGCGGCACTGGAGCGGCCGGCCGAGGGGGCCCCCTGCCCGGGCTGCGGGGGGACGCTGGCCCCGGAGGCCGTGTTCTGCACGGGGTGCGGGTACGACCTGCGGAAGGGGAAGCAGGTCGCGACGAAGGTGGTGACGACGATCGGGGATCCGCCGGCGAATCCGTGGGGCGGGGGGAAGTCGGGCCGGGGGAGCAGTTCGCGCGGCGAGCGCGGGGGGGCGAGCACCGTCGCCGCCAACCTGCTCATCTTCGGGTCGCTCGCGTGGATCTACCCGTGCTTCGGATACCAGATCAAGAAGCTCGAAATGGCGGGCGGTTATGCGCCGCTGATGGGCGCGATCCTCTGCGCGATCGGGGCGATCCTGTACTTCTTTCAGAGTCGGCCGGCGCTGGCCGGTCTGGGCGGGGCGTCGACGATCGCCGGGTTCATCGTGTT
>DASPKW010000409.1:0-18472 GCA_035627895.1 Tepidisphaeraceae bacterium
AACCAGACCGCGACGAACCTCCTCTTCTACGACGGCCACGCCGTCACCGCGAGCACGGCCGACCTCCCCGGCGGCATCGGCGACGCCAACGCCCCGACCAAGGTCTTCGCCGACAAATCCCTCGTCGACAAGTACCCCGAGTACCGCTGGCGCCACGATCAGAACTGAGCACTAGGTGGGTAACGCGCATTCGAAAGCCCACGGAGCTTGCTCCGTGGGTTCGGTATTAGGCGCACACGCGATTTCACACCGTCCAGTTTCCACGATAAGGCCGCGCCAGCATCCGGTTCGCCTCGTCGTCCCCCGCGAACCGCTCGGTCTTCGGATCCCACCTCAATTTCCGCCCGATCTGCATCGCGATGTTCCCCAAATGCGCCGGGGTGATCGACCGGTGCGCGATCTCCGCCGGCGCGGCCGTCGGCCGCCGCGACTTCACGCACGCCACGAAGTTCGCGTGATGATCGTCGCTCACATAGAGGTGCACGTCGCCCGGCCCGATCGGCTCGCCCTTGAGCACGTTCTCGCTCGCCGATCCCTCCAAACTGACCCACCCGTCGCTCCCCTCGAACCGCACGCCCCCGCCACCCGATTTCACGACCATCTTCACGCCGTTGGCGTACGTGCACGTGAACTCGAACTCCTTCGCGGTATTCCAAAGCGAAGTCCGCGGCGGGAACTTCCCGCTCCCCTCCACCTCCACCGGCCCGCTGTGCTCGACGTCCATGCCCCAGTGGGCCATGTCGAAGTAGTGCGCGCCCCAGTCGGTCACCATGCCGCCCGAGTAATCGAGGTTCCACCGGAAGTTCCAGTGGCACCGGTTGTACGTGTACGGCTCATACGGCGCGGGCCCCAGCCACATCTCATAATCGAACCCCGCCGGCACCGGCATCGGGTCGGCCGTCGGCAGCGCGTTCTTCCGCACCCAGAACCCGCCCATCAGCCCGACCTTCACCGTGTGCAGCTTGCCGATCCGCCCGCTCCGTACCAGCTCGCACGAGTTCCGGCACTTGGGCGTCGACCGCCGCTGACTGCCCGATTGGTAGATCCGCCCGAACCGCTCGCACGCGTCGACCATCGCCCGCCCGTCGGCGACCGTCAGCGACATCGGCTTCTCGCAATACACGTCCTTCCCGCTCTTGGCCGCCGCGACCGTGATCGCCGCGTGCCAGTGGTCCGGCGTCGAAATGCAGACCGCGTCAATGTCGTTCCGCGCCACCACCTCCCTAAAATCCGCGTACTCAGCGGGCTTGGAATACGTCCCCGCCTCCATCTCTTTCGCGTACCGCTTCCGCACCTGTTCGACGGCATTGGCGCGCCCGCGGGTCCAGGCATCCTCGTACCGGTCCGACCCCGGGTCCGGATCGCACACCGCCACCACCTGCACGTCCTTGTGCCCCAGGAACGTGTTGAGGTTGACCGTCCCCCGCCCCCCCACGCCGATCGCGGCCAGCGCGACCCGGTTCGACGGCGCGACGTGCCCGTCCTTCCCCAGCGCCCGCGCCGGAATAAACAGCGGGGCGGCGAGCGCAGACTTGAGCACGGCGCGACGAGAAGAAGTCATGCCGGTGCTACCGGACGGACGCTCCGAGCGTTGACCGGCGCCCTCCCTCTCCCGGACGCGCCCACAATCGTCGATCGCGCACGCCGGTCGGCCGCGTCCGGGAGAGGGCGGGGGTGAGGGCATGCAGCGCCTACGCAACGCAGGCCGTAGCCGCTTATCAACGGGGCGGTTCATGCCCTCACCCCAACCCTCTCCCAGACGCGGCCACGCCCGACCGCGATCGATAATCACCCGGCGCGTCCGGGAGAGGGAGAAAGCCGCCCCTCCACCACCTCGCGCATCAACCCCGCCGGCGCCGGCCGACCCGTCCACGCCTCGAACTGCCCCGCCGCCTGCCGCACGAACATCTCCACCCCGCCCACAGTCTTCGCCCCGCGCTCCCGCGCGTACTTCAGCAGCCGCGTCTCCATCGGGTTGTAGATCGCTTCGAACACCAGATGCCCTGACCCCAGCTCCGGCGGCGCATCCCCGAACGGCGACTCGTCCACCCGCGGCGACATCCCCACGCTCGTCGTGTTCACGTAAATCTGGCAGCACGAGTCGCACAGCTTCGCCCAGTCCGCCGCCACGACCTTCCCCGTCAGCCCGTTGAACTCCGCCGCCAGCGCGTCGGCCTTCCCGCGCGTCCGGTTATACACGACGACCGTCGCCCCGTACTGCGCCAGCGCCGCGACCGCCGTCCGGCCCGTCCCACCGGCGCCGAGCACGGCGACGCGATAGCCCTTCAGCCCCTCACGCGTGATGCCGAGCGCCGACGTAATGCTGTCCAGAATCGCGGCGTAATCAGTCGAAAAACCGCGCAGCCGCGGCCCGGACGGAGCCTCGCCCTCCCGAGCGATGACGATCGTATTCAGCGCCCCAATCCGCTCCGCCAACTCGTCCACCTCCGCCCCCTTCTCCTTCAAATACCGCAGCGCATTCTCCTTATGCGGGATCGTCACGCTCAGCCCCGACAAGTGCAGGGGCCCGAACGCCAGGAACGACTCCATGAACGCCTTGAACGACTCATACCCCTCGTTCACCAGCAGCGGCACGTACACCCCGTCCCACCCGACCCGCTCAAACCCCGCGTTGTGAATCGCCGGCGACATCGAGTGCCCCACCGGCGACCCGACCACCCCGTACACCTTCGTCTCCGGCCGAATCGCGTCCCACCGGTACAGCCGCTTCATCTCCGCGATCGTCACCTGCCCCGGCGCCGTCCCCGCCCCCTCGGCCAAACTGGCGAACGTCAAAAACGCCCCGAACTTCTTCGCCAGCACCCGCGACAGCAACCCCGCCTCCCCCATGCACAGCGCGATCGTCGGCTTCTGCCGAGTCATCAGGATCTCGAAGGCCTCTAAATTGTCCCGCACCGTCCGCGCCGTCCAAACCACCTTCGTCACGTCCGCCGGCGACGCGTTCTGCTCGGCCAGGATGTTGTAAAGCCGATCCGGCCGACCCTGAAAATCGTGCGACGACAGGATCAACCGCCGCTCACCCACGGCCGCCGGATTCGGAAGCTTCCTGAACGTCGCCAACTCCACGTCCACGTACCGCGCACAGTCCATCCCCGGCAGATCGAGTACGGCCAACCGCTCCTCATCCGACAACTCCCCCCGCCCGCCCTCCTCCGCCGACCTGCACGTCACCACGCACGGGAGCACGCACGCCGTCAGCAACTGTTTCAGCCGTTCCGCGTCCGTAAACGTATCGATCCGAAACTCGACCAGATCCGCCCCGTTCTCCGCGGCGACGGCGGCATCGCGCTTCGCCTGCTCGGGCGTGTGAACGTAAATGGGGACGCAGAGGTGGGTCATGGAACAATGCCGGACCGTTTCAGAAACAGACGTAGGGCAGACAAGAATGTCTGCCCCACTCATGCTCAACAAATCACCCTCTCTTTTCGTGCCTTTCGTGCCTTTCGTGCCCTTCGTGGTTCAAATCTAAACCGCGAACGGCGCACCCGCCGGTGCCATGAACAGCTCGATCTGCTTCTGCGTCCCCTCGCCCGCCTCCACCAGCGGCAGGCGCAGCTCGCCCGTGTCCATCCCCGCGACCTTCATCGCGTGCTTGATCCCCGCCGGGTTCCCGTCCAAAAAGATCGCCTTGATCAGCGGGAACAGCTGATAATGGATCGCCCGCGCCTCGGCGTAGTTCCCATCCGCCGCGTACTTGCACATCTGCTTCACCTTCGCCGGCAGCAAGTTCGACACGACCGAAATGACACCCTTCCCGCCCACCGACATGATCGGCAGCGTCAGCGAGTCGTCCCCCGAGATCACGACCAAATCGTGCGTCAGCGAGATGATCTCGCTCGTCATGTCCAGCACACCCGTCGCCTCCTTGATCGCCACGATGTTCGGGTGCTTGGCCAGCTTCGCCACCGTCTGCGCCGCCATTGTGATGCCCGTCCGGCCCGGGATGTTGTACAAGCAGATCGGCAGGTCCACCGCGTCCGCCAACGTCATGAAGTGGCGGTACAGCCCCTCGGCGCTCGGCTTGTTGTAGTACGGGTTGACGCTGAGCCCCGCCGAGCACCCGGCGTCCTTCGCCGCCCGGTGCAGCTCGATCGCTTCCGCCGTCGAGTTCGCCCCCACCCCGCCCACCACCGGCACGCGCCCGCGCGCGTACTGCACCGCCACCTCGATCACCCGCACGTGCTCCTTCCAATCCACCGTCGGCGACTCGCCCGTCGTCCCGACCGGCACGAGCCCGTCGATCCCGTTGGTGATCTGGTACTCGACCTGGTCCCGCAGCCGGGCCTCGTCCAGCCGGCCGCTGCGGAACGGGGTGATCAGTGCGGTGTACGCGCCGTTGAACGTCGCAACAGGAGTCATGGGTGTAAGTTCCGATTCGCAAACTGCCGGGAACGACCGACCACGCGCCTCCCGCCCGGCAGCAGGGGAGGGGTAACCATACCGCGCATCCGCGGAAGTTGAAGACGCGAAGAGGAAAAGTGTAGGCCGGTCCCGGGAACCGTCCCCACTGTCATCCCGAGGTACTCCGAGGGATCTAGCCGGCGGTCCGGGGCCGCCTCGACTTTGGCGACTGGGCCTCGAACACGAGCCGCCACCGTCGGATCGGCCCTGACGCGCCCGCCAGATTCCTCGGAGTACCTCGGAATGACAGTGAGGACCGGTGCTCGGCGAATCGCTACCGTTTCGCCCCCTCCACCATCACCCGTTTCATCTCCCGCACCGCCTCCCTCAAACCCACGAACACCGCCCGCGACACGATCGCGTGCCCGATGTTCAGCTCGACCATGCTCGGCAGCGCCGCGACCGGCCCCACGTTGCGGTAGTTCAGCCCGTGCCCCGCGTGCAGGCGCAGCTTCAAACTCGCCGCGAGCTCGGCCGCCCGTTGCAGCCGCGCCAGCTCCTCGCGCACCTTCGCGTGCCCGCCGGCCGGGTGCAAATTGTACGCGTTCGCGTAGTCGCCCGTGTGCAGCTCGATCGCGTCGAACCCCTGCCGCGCCGCCGCCCGGATCTGCCGCTCGTCCGGGTCGATGAACGCCGACACGAGCACGCCCTTGTTCCTCAGCCGGTCGACCACCGGCGTCGCCGCATTATCCCCGGTCAAATCAATCCCGCCCTCGGTCGTCACCTCTTGCCGGCGCTCCGGCACCAGCGTCGCCTGCGCCGGCGCCAGCCGCTCGGCGATCTCGACCACGTCCGCCGCCAGGCTCATCTCTAAATTCAGCTTGCACTGCACGGTGCGCCGGAGCACCTCCACATCCCGATCCGTGATGTGCCGCCGATCCTCGCGCAGGTGAACAGTAATCCCGTCCGCCCCGCCGAGCTCAGCCTCCGCCGCCGCCCACACCGGGTCCGGCTCGTAAGTTCGCCGCGCCTGGCGGATCGTCGCGATGTGGTCGATGTTGACGCCGAGTTCGATCATGGGGTGAGGAATTGTAGGAGCACAGCAGGGGGGTGCAAGATGCGCACAACGGGGGAATGGCAAGGCGCACAGTCCCGCGCGAGCTCCGAGGGAGCCCAGCGAATTGTCGCGGGACGGACACCCAGACGCGTCCGGGGCACGCACCTTGCACCCTCCCACACGAACCCCACTCAAAGGAGCCCCATGCAGAACCCACAACAATCCTCCGACATGAACGACCCCGACCGCACCCCCGAGCCCGGTAACACCGCCATGCCCCAGGTCGACCACCGCGCCCACCCCACCGGCCCCACCTCCATCCAGGGCGTCGAAGCCTCCGACCTCCCCGACGGCGGCCGCGACCACGTCGACACCGACCCCCGCAAGGTCAACGCCCGCAAGCTCCCCGCCAACACCGGCGGCACCATCGGCGGCGACGCCGGCCTCCGCGCCATGCCCGACTCCGCCGACGCCAAGGACCACGGTTACCGCAAGCACAACTGATCCGTCGGTTGTCCGTCAGTCAGCCATCGAAAGCCTGCGGGAACCTTCCCGCGGGCTTCGCTCGCGCGCCCACGTGTCCCCGGGAGGGCGAGGCTCCGTCCGAGCCGCGGGGGCACCCCGCGCATCCACGAACGGCTCGGGCGGAGCCTCGCCCTCCCATACTCACGCGCGACACTTTGGACACCGCCCACCCCATCCGGTATTCCTTGCATTTCTCGCACCCCCGGTGCGAATCCGACTCCGCAGGAGCTCGCGCAGGATGACGCACCCATGACCAAGCCCGCCGCCCGTTTCGCCGTCGGCATCGACCTCGGCACCACCAACAGCGTGATCGCCTACGCGCCCCTCCCCGCCGACGGCGTCGAGCCCGGCCGGCCCGAGGTCCTCCCGACCCCCCAGCTGGTCGCCGCCGCCACCGTCGAGAGCCGCAGCACGCTCCCATCCTTCCTCTACCTCGCCTCCGACGCCGAGAAGACCGGCAAGGCCTACGACCTCCCCTGGGCCAAGGCCCGCGACTACGCCGTCGGCCACCTCGCGCAAAAACAGTCCGCCGACGTCCCCACGCGCACCGTCGCCGGCGCCAAGAGCTGGCTGGCGTATCCGAAGGTCGACCGCCGCACGCCCATCCTCCCGTGGAACGCGCCGGCCGACGTCGTCAAAGTCTCGCCCGTCGAGGCCAGCCGCCGGTACATCGAGCACCTCGTCGCCACCTGGAACGCCGCGCATCCCGATGCGCCGCTGAAAGATCAGCAGGTCGTCCTGACCGTCCCCGCCAGCTTCGACGCCGCCGCCCGCGACCTCACGCGCGAGGCCGCCATCGCCGCCGGCCTCCCCGACGACTTCACCCTCCTCGAAGAGCCCCAGGCCGCGTTGTATTCCTGGCTCGCCGACCAGGGCAAGAACTGGCGCAAGCAGCTCAAGATCGGCGACACGCTCCTCGTCTGCGACGTCGGCGGCGGCACCACCGACTTCACCCTCATCTCCGTCGCCGAAGAGGACGGCCAACTCACCCTCCGCCGCCTCGCCGTCGGCAACCACACGCTCGTCGGCGGGGACAACATGGACCTGGCCCTCGCCCACCACGCCACCACGGCCTTCGCCGCCAAGGGCACGAACCTCAACCCCTGGCAGTCCGTTGCCCTCTGGCACTCCTGCCGTCAGGCCAAGGAAGCCCTCCTCGGCACCGACCCGCCCAAGAAGCACCCCGTGACCGTCCTCGGTCGCGGCTCCAAGCTCGTCGGCGGCACCGTCAGCGTCGACCTCGACGCCAAGACCGTCCGCGACCTCCTCCTCGACGGCTTCTTCCCCCAATGCGCGATTAGCGACAAACCCGCCCGCCGCCCCGCCAGCGGCTTCCGCGAGATCGGCCTCCCCTACGAGACCGACGCCGCCGTCACCAAACACCTCGCCGCGTTCCTCACTGTCAACGCGACAGGGGAGAAGCCAGAAGCCAGTAGCCAGAAGTCAGACGCCGTTCGCCCGACCCACGTCCTCTTCAACGGGGGCGTCTTCAAAGCCCCCGCCCTGCGCGACCGCCTGCTCGAAGTCCTCTCCTCCTGGTTCGCCAAGAAGGAATCGCCCACCGTCCTTGGTGCCACCGAAGACCTCGACTTCGCCGTCGCCCGCGGCGCCGCCTACTACGCCGCCGCCAAGACCGGCCGCGGCGTCCGAATCCGCGGCGGCGCCGCCCGCGCCTACTACGTCGGAATCGAAACCGCCGGCCTCGCCATCCCCGGCGCGCCCCGCCCCCTCCGCGCCCTCTGCGTCGTCCCCCAGGGCATGGAGGAGGGCACGCAAACCGACGTCCCCTCCGGCGACATCGGCCTGGTCGTCGGCGAGCCCGCCACCTTCCGCTTCTTCTCCTCCGCCACCCGCCGAACCGACAAGCCCGGCGACCTCATCGAACAGTGGAAGGAAGACGAAATCCAGGAAACCGACTCCCTCGAAGCCAACCTCCCCAGCGCCGAAAACGCCGAAGAAGGCTACGTCCCCGTACGCTTCCAATCCAAGCTGACCGAACTCGGCGTCTTCGAACTCTGGTGCCTCTCCCAAGCCGCCAACCAACGCTGGAAACTCGAATTCAGCGTCCGCGAACAATCGTAGTCTTCACGTTTAGCCGCGACCCGAAGGGCAAGCGACAGCGCCGCCCGAAGGCGAGCGCGTGTTCGCGAACCAATGCCGCCCGACGGTTGGCAAGGACATGATCCCTCTTCATGTTTCATGTCTTCATGTTTCACGTTTTCCCTCTGCGACCTCTGCGCCTCTGCGTGAACCTTCTTCAATAGGAATCCCATGTCCCACCCCTCCCCCGCCCTCCTCTTCCAAACCGTCAACGCCTACCAGCGCACCGCCGCCATCCGCGCCGCCGTCGAACTCGACGTCTTCACCGCCATCGCCGAGGGCAACCGCACCCCCACCGACATCGCCGCGCGCGCCAGCGCCGCCGAGCGCGGCGTCCGCATCCTCTGCGACTCCCTCGTGATCTTCGGCTTCCTCACCAAGGACGCCGCCGGCTACGCCCTCACCCAGGACTCCTCCGTCTTCCTCGACAAGCGCTCCCCCGCCTACGCCGGCGGCGTCATCGGCTTCCTCCTCACCCCGTCCCTCACCGGGGCCTTCGACCGCCTCACCGACGCCGTCCGCACCGGCCGCACCGCCCTCCCGCCCGGCGGCACCGTCGCCCCCGACCACCCCGTCTGGGTCGACTTCGCCCGCAGCATGGCCGGCCTCATGGCCATGCCCGCCCAGATCCTCGCCAACCTCGTCGACGCCGGCGCAAAGCGCCCGCTGCGCATCCTCGACGTCGCCGGCGGTCACGGCCTCTTCGGCATCGCCCTCGCCAAGCTCCACCCCCAGTCCACCGTCACCTGCCTCGACTGGCCCAACGTCCTCGCCGTCGCCCAAGACAACGCCACCGCCGCCAACCTCGGCGACCGCTTCCGCCAACTCCCCGGCAGCGCCTTCGACGTCGACTGGGGCACGAACTACGACGTCGTCCTCCTGACCAACTTCCTGCACCACTTCGACGAGCCCGGCTGCGTCACGCTTCTCAAACGTGCCAAGGCCGCCCTCGCCCCCGCCGGCCGCGCCGTCGCCCTCGAGTTCATCCCCGACCCCGACCGCACCACCCCGCCCGACAGCGCCGCCTTCGCCCTCATCATGCTCGCCACCACCCCCGCCGGCGACGCCTACACCTTCGCCGACCTCCACCGCATGTACACCGCCGCCGGCTTCGCCACCTGCGACCTCCACGAACTCCCCCCCACCTTCCAGCGCGTCGTCATCGGCTCGTGATCGCCGATGGCGGCTCACGACGCATCGGAGCGTCCCACCTGTCATCCCGAGGTACTCCGAGGGATCTGGCCCCGAACGTCAAGGCCCGTCCGACCTGGCCGCGCCGTCCCCGAACACCAATTGCCAAAGTCGAATCGGCCCCGCCGCCCCGGCCAGGTCCCTCGCTCCTCGGGATGACAACAAGGACGCCCCTCGCGAGTTCAATCGGCAATCGGCAATCGGCAATCGGCAATCGGCAATCGCCTTCATTTCCCGCCACCCCATCCCCATCAGATCTTCCCCACCGCCTCCGCCGCCACCTCCCCCATCCTCTGATACCCCGCATCACTCGGGTGAATCCAATCCCCGTTGTGATACTCCACCTTCATCCGCGCCGGCGCCGCCGGGTCGCGCAGCGCCGCATCAAAATCCACCACCGCATCCGCACCCGACCCCGACCGAATCCACCCGTTAATCGCCTGCCGCAGCGCCTCCCGCGCCGGATCCGCATCAAACGCCTTAAACCCCCCGCACGGCGGCACCGTCCCCCACACCACCTTGATTTTCCGCCGCTGCAACTCCGCAACATTCCCCTTCGCCAGCTTCGCGTAATCCTCCGCGGACTTCATCGACTTCCCCACCGCCACGTCGTTCGTCCCCAGCAGCACGACCGCCACCTCGACACCCGCCAGCCCGCCGACCGCATTCCACAACGCCCCATTGGCCGCCATCGTGTCGCCGTTCGTCCCCAAATTCAGCACAGGCCGGTCCGCCAGCTTCGCCAGCACGTCCGTGTACCGCCGCCCCGCGTTCGGCGTCGACCCCAGTCCCGCCGTGATCGAATCACCAAAACACGCCACCAGCGGCCGCCGGTCCGCCGTCAGCACGTCCACCCGCCGAACGACCCCCAGTCGAACCTGCGTCTTGGTCCCCGGCGCTCCCTCGCCGCCCGTCCGCCACCACCCGTAATCCACCTCGTACGCGTACGGCACCGTCGCGCTCGCGTACGCGTCCTCCACGTACCACGTCCCGGCCGTCAGCGGCCCCACGACCACATCGCTCGTCCGCGGGTTGGCGCGCGCCTCGAGCACGAGCCCGCGCTGCCCGCCGAACGTCACCGGCAACTCGTCCCCCGCCGCCTTCCCCATCTCGTCCGCCCCACGCACCAGCGACATCCGCACGACCTCCACCCGCTTCTCGAACGACCCCTGCACGAACACCTTCGCGCGCGCCCCGCCGACCGCCAGCGGCGTCCGCATCCGCACTGCCCCGTGCGCCCCTTGCCCATCGCCCGCCTTCGGGTCCGCCCACGGCGCCTGGAAGTTCCCCATGAACGTCCGCTTCACGTACGCCGTCTTCCACACCGGGTCGGCCGTCGACGCCGGCTCCGCCGCCCCAACCCACCCGGCCGACGCCACCATCGCGACCGCCACGACCCACGACCAGTAAGACATCCCGGCGATCGTACGAGACGCGTCCCACCGGCGAAAGCACGCCGGTCCCAAGGCGGATTCTTGACTATCACGCACCCGCCCCTAGCATGACCCACGCTTGAACTCCGCCGTCAAATCCCCCTCGCCCGCGAGCCCGCCCGATCGCCCCGTGACCCCCCCCGGCCCCCAGTCCGTTCTCGACCTCATCGGCAACACGCCCCTCCTCTCCTTCAAACGCCTCGGCCGAGAGCTTCAACCCGCCGTCCGCGTCCTCGCCAAGGCCGAATGGTACAACCCCGGCGGCTCCGTCAAGGACCGCGCCGCCATGTCCATGATCCTCGACGGCGAGCGCCGGGGCCTGCTCCACCCCGGCAAGACACTCGTCGACGCCACCAGCGGCAACACCGGCATCGCCTACGCCATGATCGGCGCCGAGCGCGGCTACCGGGTCAAGCTCGCCCTCCCCAAGAACGCCTCCGCCGAGCGCAAGCAGTCCCTCCTCGCCTACGGCGCCGAACTCGTCCTCACCGACCCCGGCGAGGGCACCGACGGTGCACAGCGCTACGTCAAGGACCTCGTCGCCCACAACCCCGACCGCTACTTCTACCCCGACCAGTACAACAACGACGCCAACTGGCGCGCCCACTACGAGACCACCGCCATGGAGATCTGGCGGCAGACCGACGGCCGCGTCACCCATTTCGTCGCCGGCGTCGGAACCTCCGGCACGTTCATGGGCGTCACCCGTCGCCTTAAAGAGCTGAACCCCGCTATCAAGTGCATCTGCATGCAGCCCGACCACCCGCTCCACGGGCTCGAGGGCATGAAGCACATGGCCTCCGCCCTCGTCCCCGGCATCTATAAGCCCGCCGTCGCCGACGAACAGGTCGAGGTCGGCACCGAAGACGCCCACCGCACCGTCCTCCGCGCCGCCCGCGACGAAGGCCTCCTGATCGGCGTCTCCTCCGGCGCCAACCTCCACGCCGCCCTCGAGGTCGGCAAGCGCCTCAAGGCCGCCGGCCAGACCGACGCCGTCGTTGTCACCATCTTCTGCGACTCCGCCGCCAAGTACCTGTCCGAAAGCTTCTGGACCGAAATGGACTCCGAAGCCGCCAACTGGCCGTGATCAGCGTGGCATGGGCGGCCCGCCCATGATGAGAAGGGGGGCAGAATGGCCCAGAAGACACGGGCGGGCCGCCCGTGCCACAATCTATGTCCCCCGTCACCCTCCACCTCCCCGCCGCGATCAAACAACAGATCGACGCCGAGGGCGTCCGCGCCTTCCCCAACGAGTGCTGCGGCATCCTCATCGGCCGCGACCTCCCGGGCGGCCGCCGCGTCGTCGACCGCCTGGTCCCCATGGCCAACACGTTCGACCCCGCCGAGCAGTACCACCGCTTCACCGTCGACCCCAGGGCCCAGATCCAAGCCGAGAAATCCGCCGACGCCGAGGGAAAGTCCGTTCTGGGCTACTACCACAGCCACCCCAACCACCCGGCCAAACCCAGCGAGTACGATCGCCAGCACATGCCCCCGTTCGCCTTCTACAGCCAGGTGATCGTCTCGATCGTCGACCGCCAACCCGCCGACCTCACCTGCTGGTACCTCGACGAGGACACGGAGCAGTTTGTCCAAACGCCGGTGGTGGTAGAATAGAGTCGGGAGGTGTCGATGAACCTCGAGATCATTCGGAAGCTGAGACTTGCCAACCCCTTCAGGCCGTTCTACGTGTTGCTGGCCGACGGGCGTCGCTTGTTCGTCGAAAAGCCCTACCACGTGGGCGTGTCCGTCGACCTCAGTCACATGATGGTCTGCTCGGACGGCCCGGACGCGCACCACCTATTTCCCGACGACGTGGCCGACGTCGACGTGCTGCCGCCGTCCGTGAAAACCTCCGCGTGACCTGATGCAGCTTCCCCCACTTCTCCGCTTCCTGTTCGCGCGAACCTTCAAGCCCTTTGACATCTACCTTTCCGACCAGCGCCGCTTCCGGATCACGCATCCAGAGACGGCGATCGTGCACCAGGGCGGATTGGGGCTGTGGGTGATGCTGCCGACCGGACAACTGGAGTTCATCGACGGCGACGCCGTGACCTCCTTCCAATCGTCGGGCGTCGTCGACCCGGCCGAGTTCTTCGAAGTCTGAGCGAGGTTGCCCCGATCAGGCCACTCGACTAACACCTGTTCTTCCCTTCTGATCTTCGCGACCTTCGCGTCTTTGCGGCTCCCAACCCCGTCCCCCCGAAAAGCCTATGCCCATCAAACCCCAAGGCCGGATCTTCAACGACATCACCGAGACCATCGGCGGCACGCCCCTGGTCCGCCTCAACCGCATCATCCCCCCCGGCGGCGGCATCGTCCTGGCCAAGTGCGAGTTCTTCAACCCGCTCTCGTCCGTCAAGGACCGCATCGGCGTCGCCATGATCGACGCCGGCGTCAAGGCCGGCAAGATCAACAAGGACACCGTCATCGTCGAGCCCACCTCCGGCAACACCGGCATCGCGCTCGCCTTCGTCTGCGCCGCCCGCGGGTACAAGCTCGTCCTGACCATGCCCGAGAGCATGTCGATCGAGCGCCGCCGGCTCCTCAAGGCCCTCGGGGCGCGCGTCGAGCTCACCCCCGCCGCCGACGGCATGCGCGGCGCCATCAACAAGGCCAACGAGATCCTCAAGGAGAACCCCAACTCCTACATGCCGATGCAGTTCGAGAACCCCGCCAACCCCGAGATCCACAAGCTCACGACCGCGGAGGAAATCTGGGCCGACACCGACGGCAAGGTCGACATCCTCGTCGCCGGCGTCGGCACCGGCGGCACCATCACCGGCGTCTCCGAGGTCATCAAGCCCCGCAAGCCCTCCTTCCGCGCGATCGCCGTCGAGCCCACCGCCTCCCCCGTCATCACCCAGACGATGAAGGGCGAAACCCCCAAGCCCGGCCGCCACAAGATCCAGGGCGTCGGCGCCGGCTTCGTCCCCGGCAACCTCCACATCCCCGTCGTCGACGAGGTCATTCAGATCACCGACGACGAGGCCTTCGAGTGGGCCCGCCGCCTCGCCAAGGAGGAGGGCATCTTCGGCGGCATCAGCTCCGGCGGAAACGTCGCCGCCGCCGCCAAGGTCGCCGCCCGCCCCGAAAACAAGGGCAAGCTGATCGTCACCGTCATGTGCAGCTTCGGCGAACGCTACCTGAGCACGCCGTTGTTCGAGGACGAAGCGTAACCGCCCTGACGTGACGAACCTACCGACGTTGCGCGATCCGCTACCGGCTTGCCCACTTTAGTGGGGCATGCATGCTCCCGCCGGCGTCCGCCCGCGCCGATGACCCAAAACCTGTAGGGTGGGCTCTGCCCACCGCTCGCGCGACCGCCTCTCGTCTTCGACCGACGCCGAACAAGCCGGGGCAGAGCACACGGGCTTCGCCCGAAGCGCCGCCCCGGATTCTTCGCGCACACGAGTCGCCGCATACAATCCCTCCCCATGACCCCCACCGACCTCCAATCCGCCAACGCCACCCTCGCCACCCAATCCCCCCTCGACGTCGTCCGCTGGGCCATCGCCCGCGCCAACGGCCGGGCCCTCGTCTCCACCAACTTCCGCCCCTACGAGGCCGTCATCCTCCACCTCGCCACGCAAGTCCAGCCCGACGTCACCGTCCTCTGGGTCGACCACGGCTACAACAAGCCCGCCACCTACGTCCACGCCGAAGACCTGATCAAGCGCCTCAAGCTCAACGTCAAGCTGTACGTCCCGAAGATGACCGCCGCCCACTACGACGCGACCCGCGGCGGCGCCCCCGAGCCGACCGCCGAAAACGAGGACCGCATCAAGGCCTTCAGCACCGTCATGAAGCTCGAGCCCTTCCAGCGCGGCATGCGCGAGCTCGCCCCGTCCGTCTGGCTCACGGCCCTCCGCAAGGTCCAGAACCCCAACCGCGCCGGCATGGAACTCGTCAGCGACGACCCCGGCTTCCGCACCCTCAAGGTCAGCCCGGTCCTCAACTGGACCGACCCCCAGATGGACGCCTACTGCAAGCAGCACGACCTCCCCGTCGAGTGGGACTACTTCGACCCCGCCAAAGCCGACGAAAAGCGCGAGTGCGGCCTCCACATCGCCTGGGGCCAAAAGGCCGTCGCGGCGGAGTAGTAGGAAGAATGGTTTTCACGATTGAGCACGAATGGACACGAATAATCCTGATCGCGACGTTCGAAATGATCTGCTCTTGAAGGACGAGGTTTACGCCGTGGTGGGCGCATCCATGGAGGTGCACAACCAACTGGCCTCCTCGTACTCCGAGAACATCTATCAGGAGAGCATGGAGATCGAATTGGAATTGCGAGGGATTCCGTTCGAGGCGCAGAAGCCACTTCCCGTGTTCTACAAAGGCCGTCGCCTCAAATCACATTACGTGGCCGACCTCCTCTGCTTCGGAACACTGCTCGTCGAACTCAAGGTCATCCCGGTGCTCGGCAAACGAGAGGAATCTCAGGTCCTCTACTACCCCCGCGCCACCGGCCTCCGCGTCGGCCTCCTCATCAACTACGGCGACCCGGTCCGCCTCGACTGGCATCGCTACGTTCGCTGACCCAATTCATTCGTGCCCATTCGTGTTCATTCGTGAAACTCCTCTCTTCTGAATGCCCGAGTCCGTCGACCTCCATTCTCACTCGACCGCCTCCGACGGCACCTTCGCCCCCGCCGCCGTCGCGCGCCTCGCCCACGACGCCGGCCTCGTCGGCCTCGCCCTGACCGACCACGACACCGTCGCCGGCGTCCCCGAGTGCGCCGCCGAAGCCCACCGCCTGGGCCTGGCCTTCCTCCCCGGCATCGAAATCTCCGCCATCGCCCCGACGCCCAACGGCACCCTCCACATCCTCGGCTACGGCGTCGATCCCGCCTCCCCCGCCCTCGCCGACATGACCCGCGCCCTCATCGAAGCCCGCGACCACCGCAACCCCCGCATCGTCGCCCGCCTCCGCGAACTTGGAATCGACATCACGCTCGAAGAAGTCCTCGACCACGCGCGCAACGCCCAACACGCCGGGGCAGAGCACGCGGGCTCCGCCCGAAGCGCCGCCCCGGATCCGTTGCCCGCACAGTTGCCCGTGATCGGCCGCCCCCACATCGCCGCCGTCCTCGTTCGAAAAAACATCGTCCCCACCATCAAAAAGGCCTTCGACGACTACCTCGGCCAGACCGGCCAAGCCTGGGTCGACAAGGAGCGCCTCGCCCCCCGCGCCGCCATCGACTGCATCCGCCAATCCGCCGGCGTCGCCGTCCTCGCCCACCCCGTCCAACTCCGCACCACCAACCTCGCCCAACTCACCCAAACCATCAAAGACCTCGCCGACCTGGGCCTCGAAGGCATCGAAGTCCTCCACTCCGACCACACCCCCGACCTCACCGACACCTACACCGCCCTCGCCCGCCGCTTCAACCTCCTCCCCACCGGCGGCTCCGACTTCCACGGCCACAACAAAAAAGACATCCCCCTCGGCTCCGCCCGAGGCCGCCAAATACCCAAAGAATGGATGGACGCCCTCATCGCCCGCGCCGGCTCACACCGAACACCCTGACGGCACCCGCGTCCGTGGGGCAAACATCTCAGTCCACCCAACCCGGTCTTCAAGACGACCAGACCTGTCCGACCGCGGACGCCCGCCCCGCGGTCGCTTGGCGTCGTCGCGGCGCACCCCTCACAACTCTCGCGCGCCCCCGGGTCGACCGATCGATCCGGTTCTCCTCCCCAGCAACTCCCCCTATACTCTCCGTGAACTCCGTGCCCTCCGTGGTTCATCAAACATGCCCACTCTCCACGCCGTCCAACTCGACATCGCCTGGGAAGACAAGCCCGCCACCTTCGCGCGGATCGACCGCCTCCTCGCGCAAGCCCACCCCCAGCCCAACTCCCTCATCGTCCTCCCCGAGATGTTCTCGACCGGCTTCTCGATGAACGTCCCCGCCATCCGTGAGGGCGCCGAAAAACCCGCCGAGCGCTACCTCCAATCCCTCGCCACCCGCTACCGCGCCACAGTCGTCGGCGGCGTCGTCCACGACGGCCCCGCCGGCAAAGCCCTCAACCAGGCCCTCGTCTTCTCCCCCGAAGGCCAGGAGATCTGCCGCTTCGACAAGCTCCACCCCTTCAGCCTCGGCTCGGAAGACCAGCACTACGCCCCCGGCCGATCGATCCGCACCTTCCAATGGGCCGGCCTCACCGTCTGCCCCGCCGTCTGCTACGACCTCCGCTTCCCCGAACAGTTCCGCGCCGGCGTCGACGCGGGCGCAGAGTTCTTCCTCGTCATCGCCAACTGGCCCATCAAGCGCGAGAACCACTGGCTCACCCTCCTCGCCGCCCGCGCCATCGAAAACCAGGCCTACGTCCTCGGCGTCAACCGCGCCGGCGCCGACCCCAAGTTCACCTACGGCGGCCGCTCGATCCTCGTCGACCCCCACGGCGTCACCCGCGCCGACGCCGGCATCAGTGAATCTGTCCTCACCACCGACCTCGACCCCGCCCTCGTCCGCCAATGGCGCACCGACTTCCCCGCCCTCCGCGACCGCACCCCAAAACCCTGATTGCTGCCATCAATCGGCAATCGGCAATGGGCAATCGGCAATCCCCCTCAATCCATCGCCTGCCCCGTCGCCTCTTTCGAGAGCGCCGCAAACCGCTCCTCCCCCGCGTACCGCTGCACCGCCGGGTGCTCGAACAGCCGCACTGCGACCTTCGCGTCCCCCGACACGAGTTCCTTCAGCCACCCGAACAACTCGTCCCCCCGCCCCGCCTGCGCCAGCGACACGCCCAGCCGAAACTTCGCGTCCGCGCTCCCCGTGTTCTGCGCCAGCGCCTCCCGAAACGCGTCCGCCGCCCCCGAGTGCCGCCCCGCATCCGCCAGCGCGTCGCCATAAGCGAACCACATCTTTCCGTCCGCCTTCCCCTCCGCGATCGTCTTCTCCATCGCCTCGATCGACCCCCCGTGCCCGTGCCCCTTCAAATACCGCTCGATCGGCCCCGCCGCCACGAGGTACCCCGCCGCCAACACGGTCGACACGAGCACCACCACCACCGCCGGCTTCCGCGAATACCGCTGCATAACGAGGATTACGCGTGACGCGCCCCCGTTGTTGCGAAAACCAAAAAGGGAGCCCAGCGACTTGTCGCGGGACGGAGTTGCCAAGTGCGGATTCGCACAATCGGTTTCCCCGTATCGTTCGCGACGCTCGCTGTCGCGCAGTCAACGCCCCTCGACCCCGTCCCGCGACAAGTCGCTGGGCTCCTTTCACACCCCATCCCGCGCCCTTCACTTCACCGGCTCCAACACCACCAACCTCCCCGGCGTCCCCAGCCCCGCCGCCAGCGTCGTCCCCGTCGTAAACTCCGCGATCACCAACCGCTTCCCCGGCAACTTCACCAGATCGATCGGCCGCGACATCGGCGCCAAAAACTTCCGCACCGTCACTGTCCGCCTCCCAAAATCCGGCCTCACCTGCAACACGTCAAAGCCCACGTCCACCTTCCGCGCCAGCAGATTTCCGAACCGCGCCACCAGAAACGAATCCCCCAGCGGCGCCGGCCACGTCTTGTCCAAATATACCACCCCCGCCGGGCTCGAGTGCGCGTCGAACGTCGACGACGTCTTCGGCCTCGCCGCCCCCGGCGAATCGTCCTCCCCGCTGATCGCGTCCGGCCCCACGTTCACGAACGGCCGCGTGAACGTCACCCCCGCCGGCGGCTCCGGCGTGTGCTTGTACGGCTTCCGATCCCAGTCCGAAAACTGGAACGGAAACCCGTAGTGCCGCCCCGCCTCGATCAAATTGAACTCCTCCGGCGAATGCGCGTCCGGCCC
>DASPKW010000410.1:0-4170 GCA_035627895.1 Tepidisphaeraceae bacterium
GAGAGCAGGCGGGTGTTGGCGATCGAGGCGTGGGTGAGCGACTCGGTGAGCAGGTCCGGGTTGGCGAACGTGTATTGGAGGATGGCCTGGGCTTTGTCGCGGAGCTCTGGGGTCACAGGTGCGGTTCCTGGTGGTTGGGAACGGCCAGGCCAGACGCGCGAGGGGGCGCGTGACGCGGACGGGCGCAAACGGGACCGGCCGAGAGAATGGAGGGGCCCCCCTGGGAACCGGACGCCGCGGGCGGATCAGACTAAACCCGGGTCTCGACGATCAGCGAAGGCGGCGGGCTGATCGGCGAGGCGCGGATTCGGGGAGACGGGCGGTGTCGGGTGACCAAACCCAGCCAGGCGCAAGACCGATAACCACGTGCGCGCGACCCGCGGCGCATCAAAGCGCGGCCGGCCGTTCGAACGGCAGCGGGATTGGTGATCGGGCGACGAACCCATCTCGCCCGGCACTCACCAGCCCCGCCTGCGCCGAAACTAGCGGTGAAGTGTAAGTGTGTCAACGATTGTCCGTGTGTGGCGGCTCGGGAGGGCGAGGCTCTGTCCGAGCCGCGGGGGCACCCCGCGCGAATCATCGGAACGGCCCGGACGGAGCCTCGCCCTCCCAAAATGGACGCGCGCCCCGAACACTGGTAACCCCGCCCGGCTTCGGGTAGGATCGGCGGTCCGCGCGAGGACGAACCGGGCACCGGGCCGCCGCGGGAATGGGTAAGCGGTGGCTGCCCAACAGCTTATAAGCAGAGACAGAGCCGAGAAGGAATCGACCGATGCATTATCCTCACAAGATCAGCAAGGTGAAGCGGGCCCGCGCCGTCGGGTTTCGCTCGCGGATGCGGACGAAGAAGGGCCGCCAGATGATCAACCGCAAGCGCCGCGCCGGGCGTCGCGTGCAGGTGGTCTGATCGGCGGTCCGGACAGGTCGGCGTCGCACTCCCGCGCAGCGAACTGCGCGGGCTTTCGTTCGCGCCCGCCGTGGGCGCGGGTGACGAGAGACGGTTGACCCCCCGGGGGCGCGAGGCGAGGCGGCGATGCGTCTGGGGATCCGCGCCAAGCTCGTCGGGACGTTACTGCTGGCGGGACTGCTCCCGCTGGTGCTGACCATTGGCGTGGTCCTGATCGGGGTGACGGGCCTGCGCGTCCAGAGCAAGGGGCGGACGTACAACGCGCTGGCCGAGCAGCAGGCGCGCCACCTCGCGTGGGTGCTCAAGAGCCAGATCGAACTGGGGGACGCGGTCAACGGCCTGCCGGGGTCCATCGACGCGCTGGAGCGCGCCAACACGGTGCCCCCGCTGACCCAGGAGCAGGTCGACAAGATCGAGGCGGGCTGGCCGGGGATTGACGCCAACAGCGAGAAGGGACTGCTCGGGGGGATCCTCAAGAGCCCGTTGTCGGCGCAGTGGCGGTCCGTGCGCGCCCGCGAGCCGCGGTTCAGCGAGGTGCTGATCACCGACCTGTCGGGCCGCCTGGTCGCGGCGACGAACAAGACGAGCGATTACTTCCAGGCGGACGAGGCCTGGTGGAAGGCGTGCTACGCCGGCGGGAAGGGGCGGGCGATCGTCACGGGGATCGCGACGGACGAGTCGGCGACGAGTCCGGAGGGCAAACAGGGGACGCTGGTCGCCGGGCTGTGCCTGCCGATCTACGACAAACCGGAAAAGGCGGGCGGCGCGACGCGCAAGCTGATCGGGATCGCCAAGCTGTCGGTCGACGCGAGCTGGGTGCTGCGGCAGATCGAGACGACGGGCCACGTGGCCGAGCTGCCGCGGGCGGCGTGGCTGGTGAACGAGAACGGGGAGTCGCTGCTCGGGGACGTGACGTCGGCGCCGGCCAAGCGGCTGCCGGCCAAGTCGCTGGGCGCGCTGTCGGGCGGGGGCGAGGGTTGGGTGATCGACGACGAGTTGCCCGGGCACGAGGTGATCGCGTTCGCCGCGGTGGACCAGGCGCATTTGGTGGCCGAGGGCGGGCGGCGGTGGTTCGTCGTCGTCGCGACGGACAAGGCGTCGGTGCTCGGCCCGGTCTACCGGATGACCTGGCTGATCGCCCTGATGGGCTTGGCGATGATCCTCGTCAGCTTCGCGGCGGGGCTGATCATTGCCCGGCGCGAGATCATCCGCCCGGTGCTCGCGCTGCGCGACGCGGTCGACCGCATCAAGGCCGGGCACCGCGGGTACCGCCTGAGCGAGCGGCGCGGCGGGCGGCAAGTCTTCCGCGACGACGAGATCGGCCAGCTCGCGCGCGACTTCAACCTGATGGCGAGTCACCTCGAGCGGCAGATCAAGCGGATCGAGGAGGCCGACGCGGTCAAGCGGCAGTTCATCGATTTGGCGAGCCACGAGCTGCGCACGCCGGTCACGTACATCCTCGGGGCGGCCCAACTCGCCCAGCGGCAGGACGGGAACGCGGACCCGAAGCTGGCCGAGCGGATCTCGAGCAAGGCCCAGCGGCTGAACCGGATCATCGAGAACATGTTCAAGCTGCTGGCGGCCGACCGGTTCGAGAAACAGCCGGGCGTCGTGCCCGAGGACGTGGACCTGCGGGCGATGATCGACCTGGTCTGCCGGGAGCACGAGCCGTTCCTGAAGGAGCGGAAGCAGTCGTACCTCGTGGGCGTGGCCGATGACGCATCGCGCGTGCGGGCGGACGGGGACAAGGTGCGCGACATTTTGTCGAATTTGATCAGCAACGCGATCCGGTTCTCGCCCGACGGCGGGGTCGTGGGCGTCCGCACCGCGCGGGTCACGACGCACCGCGGGGAAGCGGTTGAGGTCGCGGTCAGCGACACCGGCCCGGGCATCCCGCCCGACGACGTGCCCCACCTGTTCCAGCCGTTCTTCACCGGCGCCGACGTCAACCGCCACTCGAGCGGCGACTACCAGTACATGAGCCGGGGGATGGGCCTGGGCCTGAGCGTGGTCAAACGGTTCGTCGAACTGCAAGACGGGGGCGTTCTGGTCGATACGTCGAGCAGGGGGACGACCATCCGCGTGCGATTGCCGCTCGGAACGGCGGACAAGTCGACGGTCGGAACGGGTTCGAGTAACGTGGCTGACCGTGGGAACGGATCGGCGGGGGGTTAAAGACGGGAGCGACGAACAGTGGATTACGAGTCGGACGACTACAAGGTGCGCGAGATGGGGACAGTGACCGTCGTCCGGCTCAAGGGGCCGAATTTGACCGGGGCGCTGGAGGTCAACCGGATCTCCGACGAGCTCAAAGCGATGGTCGATCAGGGCGTGAAAAAGCTGGTCGTCTGCTTCAAGCACGTCCAGCACTGTGGCAGCGGCGGGCTGGGGATGCTGATCGCGGTCAACAAGAAGATCAAAGAGGCGGGTGGGCGGCTGGTGATCTCGCACCCGGAGAACATCGAGGAGCTCCTGCGGATCTCGAAGACGGGGTCGTTGTTTAAGACGGCGCCGGACCCGCGCGAGGCGATTCACTTGTTCTAAGAGGGGGAGGGTCGCAAAGACGCGAAGGCGCGAAGGAAGAGCGCGCGACACCGGCGTGCTCACTTAGTGAGGCACGAATTCTCGGGATGTGGCGCGATCCGCGCCGGGGATCACTCGTCCGTCACGCACCCTTCGCTCGCGCTCTTCACGTTCTTGATGTACTTGTAGAGCGTGCCGCGGGTGACCTTGTAGGGGGGCTTTTTCCACGACGCCTTGCGCGTCTGCAATTCCGAGGGCGGGACGAGCAGGTCGATGCTGTTTTTGACGGCGTCGATGACGACCGTGTCGCCGTCGCGCGCCAAGGCGATCGGGCCGCCGTCGATGGCCTCGGGGGTGACGTGGCCGATGATGAACCCGTGGCTGCCGCCGGAGAAGCGGCCGTCGGTGATCAGGGCGACGTCGTTGAGGATGCCGTAGCCGGCGAGGGCGGAGGTGGGGGTGAGCATCTCGGGCATGCCGGGGCCGCCCTTGGGGCCCTCGTACCGGATGATGATCACGTCGCCCTTGCCGATCTTCTTCTGCTCCAGGCCGCGGAGCATGTCCTCTTCGGAGTCGAACACGCGCGCGGGGCCGGTGAACTGCAGGCCCTCCTTGCCGGTGATCTTCGCCACCGCGCCTTCCGGTGCGAGGTTGCCGCGGAGGATGCGGATGTGGCCGTCGCGCTTGATGGGGTCGTCGAACGAATGGACGATCGTCTGCCCGCGGCTCAGGCCGGGGAG
>DASPKW010000411.1:0-24328 GCA_035627895.1 Tepidisphaeraceae bacterium
CACGTTTAGCCGCGACCCGAAGGGCAAGCGCAGCGCCGCCCGAAGGCGAGCGCGTCGAGCGTTGATAGCAGAACCCGCGTGTAAGACCTCACCGCCATACCTACGTCACGAGATGCACGCATTGCACGAGTCGCCACGAGAAACAACCATGACCCACCGCACCCGCACCACCCTCCTCGCCGCCATCGCCGCCCTCGCCCTCTCGATCCCCGCCTACGCCGCGGACGAGAAACCCAAGAAGCCCGCCAAGGAAGCCAAAGCCGACACCGCCAAGGCCGAAGCCAAACCCGCCAAGCCCCGCCCCAAGACCGAAAAGGACGTCCCCTACCCCCCGACGCTCCCCGACGGCAAGACCGTCCTCACCGATACCTCGCCCGACTTCCTCAAAGCCCCCGAGACGCTCCGCCCCGGCGTCACCGTCGCCAAGACCGCCCCCACCGTCGACTTCATGTTCTTCCCCGGCCAGGACTACCCCGGCAAGCCCTGGTCCAACTGGGGCGACGGCGTCGCCGCCAACGGCAAGTACTACTCGGCCATCGGCGACCACCTCGCCCCCGCCGGCAACGCGTTCGTCTTCGAATACGACCCGATCGCCAAGTCCCTCCGCCAGCTCGTCGACGTCAAGAAGACCCTCAACCTGCCCGAGGGCCACTACGCCCCCGCCAAGATCCACAGCCGCGTCGACATCGGCGCCGACGGCTGGCTCTACTACTCCACCCACCGCGGCTCCCCCAAGGCCACGACCGACGCCAACCATTACAAGGGCGACTGGGTCCTCCGCACCGACCCCAAGACCGCCAAGACCGAGGTCGTCGCCCACGGCCCCGTCCCCAAGCACTGCATCCCCAACTCCGTCCTCGACCCCGACAACCTCATCTTCTACGGCGGCACCGCGGCCGGCCAAACCGACGGCGAAGACAAGGACATCCAGTTCTTCGCCTGGGACGTCAAAAACAAAAAGCTCCTCTACTCCGGCGGCGACGGGCCGTCGCGCTACATGATTTTCGCCAAATCCACCGGCCGCCTCTACTACGTCCCCGGCAACGCGGTCGGCCAACTCCTCCGCTTCGACCCCAAGTCGCCCGGCAAGCCCACGCCCGTCCCCAACACCGAGATCGGCGTCCGCGCCGCCACCCAGGAAACGCCCCAGGGCATTGTCTACACGTCGTCCCAGGGCAAGGGCGCCGGCGCGTCCGAATCCACCCTCTACGCGTTCGACGTCAAGACCGAGACCACCAAGGCCCTGGGCCCCGTCGCCGTCGGCACCAACACCTACGTCGCCTCCATCGACGCCGACCCCACCGGCCGCTACCTCTACTACATCCCCGGCGCCCACGGCGGCTCCGAGCGCGACAACTCCGCCGTCATTCAGTACGACACCAAGACCAACACCAAGAAGGTCATCGCCTTCCTCCACCCCTACTACCAGGACAAGTACGGCTTCACCCTCAAGGGCACCTACTCGACCGCCGTCGACCCCGCCGGCGACAAGCTCTACGTTACCTGGAACGTCAGCCGCGGCACCAAGGCCTGGGACTGCACCGGCATCACCTGCATCCACATCCCCGAGTCCGAGCGCCCGCAGTAACAAAATGGGAGCCCAGCGACTTGTCGCGGGACGGAGACCAACGGCGCCGATTCGGGCGCGTGCGCACTTTGAATACCAATCTGCGCAATCGGGTATATTGCAACCGTCACGGCGCTCGTACTCATGCACCGTCTCCTCCCCATCCTCTGCGCGATCGCCTTCATCGCGCCCCCCGCGCGCGCCGCGGACATCCCCCCCGCCCATCTCGCCTTCTTCGAAAAAGACGTCCGCCCCCTCCTGATCAAGCACTGCTACTCGTGCCACTCCGCCGACGCCAAGAAGGCCAAAGGCGGCCTTCTGCTCGACACCCGCGCCGGCCTCCTCAAGGGCGGCGACACCGGTCCCGCCCTCGTCCCCGGCGACCCCGATAAGAGCCTCATCATCCGCGCCGTCCGCCACACCGACCCGCTCCTCCAAATGCCGGAGGAGAAACTCTCCAAGCGCGAGATCGACGCGCTCACCGAATGGGTCCGCATCGGCGCCCCCGACCCGCGCGACGGCGCCGCGGCCACCCTCGTCACCGCCAAACCCGCCATCACCGACGAGCATCGCAAGTGGTGGTCGTTCCAACCCGTCGCCGACCCCAAGCCACCCGCCGTCCGCGACACAAGTTGGCCCGCGACCGACACCGACCGCTTCGTCCTCGCCAAACTCGAATCGCAGCGCATGCGCCCCGCGCCGCCCGCCGACAAGCGCACGCTCATCCGCCGGGCCACCTTCGACCTCACCGGCCTGCCCCCCACGCCCGCCGAGGTCGACGCCTTCCTCGCCGACGAGTCCCCCACCGCCTTCGCCTCCGTCGTCGACCGCCTCCTCGCCTCCAAAGCCTATGGCGAGCGCTGGGGCCGCCACTGGCTCGACCTCGTCCGCTACGCCGACACCGCCGGCTGCAACGCCGACGTCCCCGTGCCCGATGCCTGGCGCTACCGCAACTACGTCATCGACTCGTTCAACGCCGACAAGCCCTACGACCGCTTCATCCGCGAGCAACTCGCCGGCGACCTCCTGCCCGCCGATTCCGAAGAGCAGCGGCATCAGCAGATCATCGCCACCGGCTACCTCCCGATCAGCCGGCGGTTCTCCTCCGTCGCCGAGGAGTTCCACCTCACGCTCGACGACACCCTCGACAATTTCTCCAAAGCCTTCCTCGGCCTGACCCTCTCCTGTTCGCGCTGCCACGATCACAAGTTCGACCCGATTCCCCAGGCCGACTACTACGCCCTCTACGGCATCTTCCAGTCCACCACCTACGCCTTCCCCGGCACCGAGATCTACCGCCATCGCCAGCACCTCACGCCCCTGGTTCCCAAATCCCGCACCGAGCCCGGCGGCGACCTCCACCCCCTGCTCGCCAAGATGCGCGACCAGGACGCCGAGATGTTCCTCCATTACGACGGCGTCGAACTGCTCGACACCAAAGAAAAGGGCGCCCGCAAGGCCAAGTTCCGCAAGGTGCAGGAGGCCCGCGACGCCCTGCTCAAGACCCTCCCCGAATACCCCACCGCCTACGCCGCGTACGAGGGCAAGCCCGCCAACGCCCGCGTCCACCTGAAGGGCGACGTGACCAAGCCCGGCCCCGAAGTCCCGCGCGGCTTCCTCCAGATCCTCGGCGGCCAAAAGGTCCCCGCCGACGAGAAGGGCTCCGGCCGACTCCACCTCGCCAACTGGATCACCGACCCCGCCAACCCGCTCACCGCCCGCGTCATCGTCAACCGAATCTGGCTCCACCACTTCGGCGGCCGGGGCCTGGTCCGCACGCCCGACGACTTCGGCACCCGCGGGGCACCGCCGACTCACCCCGAACTCCTCGACCACCTCGCCAAACACTTCATAGCCAGCGGATGGCGATTCAAGCCGATGCACCGCCAGATCATGCTCTCCCGCGCCTACCAGCAGGCCGCCATCGAAAACACCGACTACGCGAAGCGCGACCCGCAGAACGAATCGCTCTGGACCTATAACCGCCGCCGCCTCAGCGCGGAGGAGATCCGCGACTCGATGCTGCTCGTCAGCGGCGCCCTCGACCCCACGCCCGGCGGCCCCCACCCGTTCAAGCCCGAACTCAACTGGCGCTACAGCCAGCACAACCCCTTCGTCGACGACTTCCCCACCGACCGCCGCAGCGTCTACATGATGCAGCAGCGGATCCGCTTCCAGCCGTTCCTCGGCACGTTCGACGGCGCCGACACGAACGCCGTCACCGGCCTGCGCCGCTCCGACACGACCCCCCAGCAGGCCCTGTTCATGCTCAACAGCGCCCTGATCCACAAGCAGGCCGACCGACTCGCCCAGCGCCTCGAGAAAGAATCCTCCGACCCCGCCGACCGCGTCCGCCGGGCCTACCTGCTCTCCCTCGGCCGCCCGGCGACGCAAGAGGAAGTCGAGGAAGCCGTCGCCTTCGTCCGCGAGCGAAACAACTGGCCGAGTCTTTTCCGAGTGCTCTTAAGTTCGAACGAGTTCGTGTTCGTCGAATAGGCGTCCTTGTGGCATGGGCATCTTGCCCATGCAGGTCAATTTCAAAGTACGATCGGCGTCAGCTGAACTTCTGGACCGCCCGCACGGGCAGGATGCCCGTGCCACAACGAAATGCCCACGCTACCCTTCAACCTCTCCCGCCGCCAAGTCGTCCAGTCGATGGCCGCCGGCTCCCTCCTGCTCCCCGCCGCCGTCTCCGAGTTGATCGCCGCATCCGACCCCCTTGCCCCGCGCCCCACCCATTACGCCCCCAAGGCCAAGCGCGTCATCTACCTCTTCATGACCGGCGGCGTCTCCCACCTCGAGTCGTTCGACCCCAAACCGATCCTCGCCCGCGACGCCGGTAAGAAGCACACCAACGGCAAGACCCTCCTAGCCCCCCAGTTCAAGTTCGCGCCGGCCGGTAAGTGCGGCACGCAAGTCTCCGAGCTGTTCCCGCACGTTGCGTCCGTCGCCGACGAGCTCTGCGTCATCAAATCCCTCACCGGCTCCCACTTCGAACACTTCCAAGCGACCCTCGGCGTCCACACCGGCTCGCTCACCGTCAAACGCCCCTCCATCGGCTCGTGGGTCTCCTACGGCCTGGGCACCGAGAACCACAACCTCCCCAGCTTCGTCGTCCTCGCGCCGTACCTGCCCTACGCCGGCACACAGGTCTGGTCGAGCGACTTCCTGCCCGTCAGCCACCAGGGCACGCGCGTGATCCCCGGCCCCGAGCCCGTACAGGACCTCCGCCGCCGGGCGACCGAATCGGACCAGGCCGCCGAGCTCGACCTGCTCGCGCGGTTCAACCGCCGGCACCAGTCGAGCCGTCAATCCGACCCCCTGCTCGCGGGGCGCATCAAATCTTTTGAGACCGCCTTTGGGATGCAATCGGCGATGCCCGACGTGCTTGACCTCACGCACGAGACCGATGCCACCCTCGCCCTCTACGGCGTCGAGCGCGGCAAGCCCGAGGGCTTCGGCTGGCAGTGTCTCGTCGCCCGCCGGATGGCCGAGCGCGGCGTCCGCTTCGTCGAACTCATCGACTCGGGCTCCTCCAAAAATTGGGACGCCCACTCCGGCATGAAGGAACACGTCCCCCGCGCCAAGGCCGTCGACCAAGCCATCGCCGGCCTGATCAAAGACCTCAAGTCCCGCGGCATGCTCGACGACACGCTCGTCGTCTGGACCACCGAGTTCGGCCGAACCCCCCACACCGACGCCCCCACCGGCCGATCCCACCACCCCGACGTCTTCAGCTCCTGGATCGCCGGCGGCGGCGTCAAACCCGGCATCACCTACGGCACGTCCGACGACTACGGCTACCTCCCCGCCGAAAACCCTGTCCACCTCCACGACTTCCACGCCACCCTCCTCCACCTCCTCGGCCTCGACCACACCAAGCTCACCTACCGCCACGCCGGCCGCGACTTCCGCCTCACCGACGTCCACGGCAAAGTCGTCAAAGACATCCTCGCGTAAACGCGAATTCCCTCTTGTAGCCGCCCCGCTTGCGGGGCGCGTCCAAGTGCGCCCCTCGTCGGAACGGCTTCGGACCGCGAACGCCGTTAGACGCGCGCCCCGCAAGGGGGGCGGCTACAAGAACGCATCGCATTTCTCCCGAGCACGCCGCCCAACCCCGCGCGTATAATTCACGCCCGCAACTTCGCTTCGGGCCGCGCATCCAAACTGACGGACGCGCCTCGCGCGCGCCCGCCCGGTCGTCCTTCTGCCGACACTGCACCCTATGCGACACACCACCCTGCTCCTCGCCACCCTCGGGCTCGGGACGTTCATCGCACCGGCCGCCGCCCGCGCCGACGACTTCGTCCGCGAGACCATCCCCGGCAAGTGGATCAACCCCCTCGTCCCCGAGGACCTCGAAAAGCTCGAGTACCCCGCCTACTTCAAGGACTTCGACAAGGCGAAGATGGAGTCGGAGACCGGGCGGTACAAGCTGTCGCTCCTCACGCTCGCCAAGGTCAAGCCCGCCGACGCCGAGCCCGCACGCGTCGCCCACGTGAAGGCCACCAGCCTCGCCGCCATCGGCCGCAAGCAACAGGCCTTGGAAACCCTCTCCGCCGGCCCCGCCGCCGACGACGCCGCCTGTCTCGTCCTCCGGGCCCGCATCCTGTCCGACCTCACCCGATACGACGAGGCCGTCACCGCCCTCGAGAAGGTGCGCGCCAAGGACAAGGATTCCGTCGCCGCCCATTACTACCTCGGCGAGATCAACGAGCGCCGCGGCGACATGGACGCCGCCCGAAAGGCCTACGGCTTCTTCGAGGCCTGGGTCGACAAGCTCCACGCCCAGGAGCTCGACAGCGCCGAGGCCCTGACCCTGATCGGCCGCGGCATCGACCGTTGGGCCACGATCAACATGGTCTACAAGGACAAGGTCGGCCTGCACCAGCAGCTGCTCGACAAGACGTTCACCGCCGCAACCCGCGTCGACCGCGAGTACTGGCCCGCCAAGGCCGCCGCCGCCGAGTTCTTCATCGCCCGCGACGACCAGAAAAAGGCCGGCGGCCTGCTCAAGGCCGTCCTCGAGCAGAACCCGAACGACCTCCGCAGCCTCTACACGATGGGCCTGCTCGCCGTCGACAGCTTCAACTTCGACGGGGCCGAGAAGGCGATCGACATGATCCGCAAGGTCGACCCCGACGCCGTCGAGGGCGACGTCCTCGAGACCCGCAACCTCCTCCAGCAGCGCCGCCCCAAGGACGCCCACCGCGTCATCTCGCGCGTCGTCGCCCGCCAGCCCAAGAACGTCGAGGCCATGGGCCTGCTCGCCGCCGTCTACGCGCTCCAGCTCAAGGAGCCGGAGATGAACGACGTGCTCAAGCGCGTCGAGCAGCTCGACCCCGACAACGCCACCGCCTACTTCGAGGTCGCCGAGCAGCTCGGCTCCATGCGCCAGTACCCCCGCTCGGCCGCCAAGTACCAGGTCGCCATCGACCGCGCCCCGTGGTGGACGCACGCCATGAACGGCCTGGGCCTGCTCTACACCCAGTGGGGCGAGGAGGACAAGGCCTACCAGACCCTCGAGAAGGCCCGCCTGTTCGACCCGTTCAACTTCGCCACCACCAACTACCTCAAGCTCCTCGACGACTTCCGCGGCTACGCCCGGAAGGAGACCGCCCACTTCATCCTCTACTACGACGCCAAGATCGACCCGGTCATCCCCGAGTACTTCACCGACTACCTCGAGAGCATCTACAAGGACGTCACCGGCAACTTCAAGCACGAGCCGCCCGACAAGACGCTCATCGAGATATTCCCGACCCACGACGCGTTCAGCGTCCGCACCACCGGCTCCCCGTGGATCGGCACCGTCGGCGCCAGCACCGGCCGCGTGATCGCCATGGTCAGCCCCCGCAAGGGCAAGAACACCATGGGCACCTACAACTGGGCCCAGGTCCTCCGCCACGAGTTCACCCACACCGTCACGCTCAGCGCCACCGACAACCGCATCGCCCACTGGATGACCGAGGGCCTCGCCGTCGTCGAAGAACGCTCGCCCCTCCGCTGGGAGTGGGTCCCGATGCTCTACAACGCCGTCTCCAAGAAACAGCTCTTCACGATGGAGAACCTGACGTGGGGCTTCGTCCGCCCCAAGAAGCCGTCCGACCGCCAGCTCGCCTACGCCCAGTCCTACTGGATCTGCCAGTACATCGAGGACACGTTCGGCCACGACAAGCTCCTCGCCATGCTCGCCGAGTTCCGCAAGGGCGAAGAACAGCAGGACGTCTTCCCCCGCATCCTCGGCAAGAGCCTCTCGGAGTTCCAGAAGGACTTCTTCGAGTGGACCGACAAGCAGGTCGCCACCTGGGGCTACGACCCGAAGACCAGCGAGAAGTACAAGAAGCTCGCCGCCGACGGCGAGGCCCTGATCAAGGCCCGCAAGTACCCCGAGGCCCTGAAGGTCTTCCTGCAGATCGTCGAGATCCGCCCGATGGACGCCCTGCCCCACCAGCGCCTGGCAGGCCTCTATCTTACGAAGGAAGTGAACCAGCCTGCCAAGGCCGTCGAGCACCTCGTGCGGCTGCACAAGGTCGAGCTCCACGACAACCGCTGGGCCAAGCGCATCGCCCGCCTCTACCGCGACACGAAGGACTTCACCAAGGCCGCCGAGTACGGCCTCCAGGCCGTCTACATCGACCCCTACGACGTCGACGCCCACGAGCTCCTGGCCGACCTCTACGACAAGGCCAACAACCCCGCCGGCGCCGCCCGCGAGCGCAACACCCTCAAGATCCTCGAGGACTACGCGAAATCCGGCACCAAGGAAGGCGACCGCGCCACGAACCCGGGGTGAGGGCGAGTGAAATGACGAATGACGAATCAATGACAAATGTCGAAATTCGAATGACGAAACGAACGTCGACACGCGCGATGCGCCCTCCCCCGTTTCGTCATTCGTCATTGGTCCTTCGTCATTGATTCGTCATTCGAATTTGGTCATTCGTCATTCCCGTATTCGCCCCCACCACTTGGTCACCCCCCGCCCCACTCGTATAACCCCCCCCATGTCCTCCCCCGACCCCCAGTCCATCACCCTCGCCGCCTTCCAGCACCACATCTCGTCCCGCTACGAGACCGTCGACCGCGCCCGCGGGTGGGCGAAGACCTTCGCGTTCTTCATCGAAGAGGTCGGCGAGCTCGCCACCGCCCTCGCCGCCGAGTCGCGCACTCCCGAGCACCTCGCCAACCTCCAGGAAGAATTCGCCGACGTCATCGCCTGGCTCTGCACCCTCGCCAACATCACCGACGTCGACCTCGCCGACGCCGTCGCCAAAAAGTACCTCGGCGAGGACCGCCCCGAAGGCCACAAGTGAGCGAGATTGCCGATTGCCCATTTCCGATTGCCCATTGACTCATCCCCTCGCCACACAATGGGAGGGCAATGGGCAATGGGCAATCGGCAATCGGCAATCGGCAACCCGCAATCTCATTGACGCCCCACCCCCCCCCACTTAAATTCATCCCTCAATGCGTTTCACCATAGCGGGGATCCTGTCGCTGCTGCTCATGCCCGTCGTCGCGCTCGGCCAGGCCCGCGGGGAGGTCGAGAGCATCGGGTTCGGGGGGCTCGTCCGCCCCGGGTGTTGGACGCCCATGGTCGTCCGCCTCACCCCGACCACCGGCAACATCTTCGAGGGCCGCATCGAGGTCGTCCAGGAAGACCTCGACCGCGACAACGTCATCTTCACCCGCCAGATCGTCCTCCAGGGCAACACCGCCTCCTCCGGCGACAAGGCCCAGACCTTCTGGATGTACTTCATCCCCCAGCCCAACCGCGGCGAGCGCGCCGTCATCAACTCGTCCACCACGCGCGACGAGCTGAACAAGATCATCAAGGTCCGCCTGACCGCCGAGTCCGGCAAAGAGCTCGCCAAGATCCCCATCACCCAGGCCGTCACCCTCGCCGACCCGCTCGGCCGCAGCAGCGCCAAGGGGCAGAAAATCGTCCTCACCGTCGGCAAGGAACACTTCCCCCGCTTCGACGAGTACCAGGGCCTGCTCGGCCTGACCGAAGACGTCGCCGCCGTCACCGTCGGCGACCTCGCCAAGGGCCTGCCGGATGACGTCATCGGCTACGAGGCCATCGACGCCGTCGTCTGGTCGGACGCCAACCCCGAAGAGCTCAACCTCAACCCCGCCCAGCTCACCGCGCTCCAGGAGTACGTCCGCCGCGGCGGCCGGCTGGTCATCCTCCAGGACACCCAGCCGAACCAGACCCTCCGCAACAACAAGGTCTTCGCCGACCTGATGCCCGTCACCGTCACCGGCGTCGTCGAGGAAAAAGACAGGCCGACGGCGCTGCGCGTGCTCGCCAAGATCGACGTCGACCCGACCGTCGGCCGATATGCCGCCGACGCGCGATCTGCCGCCGAAGCCCGGGACAACGCCTACAAGGACATGCTGGAGTGGTGGCGCGCCCGCGGGCAAACGGCGGTCAAAAAGCCTCTAGAAACAGAGTACTACCCGCCCGCCCGAATCAATTGGAACCAAATCCAAGGACCGTTCAAAAAGGCCACCTGCTCCGTCAAGCCCGGCGCCGTCGTCGCAAAGGCCGACCCGTCCGACGGCCTCCCCTTCATCGTCCGCGCCCCCTACGGCGCGGGCTGCGTCACCTGGGTCGCCCAGAATCTAGCCGACAAGCCCCTCCAGGGTGGCCGCTTCCCCACCGTCGGTTGGGTCAACGTCTGGGACGCGGTGATGGACTGGCCCAACGAGCCCGTCTACATGACCCCAAACACGGACCCGAAGGTCAAAGACCTCTTCAACCCCCACGTCAACGTCGAGACCGGCAAGGCCTCGCTCCAGTACATGGACCTGCCCAGCACCAGCGCCGCCCTGATCGGCATCGCCGTGCTCTTCTTCATCGTCTACTGGGTCGCCGCTGGGCCGGGGTCCTTCCTCGTGCTCGCCAAGAAGAAGAAGACGCACCTGAGCTGGTTCGCGTTCGGCGTCCTCGCGATCGCCGGCACCGCGATGACCTACCTCATCGTCAAGCTCGTCCTCCGCGGCGAGGCCAAGCTCCAGCACATCACCTACGTCCGCCACGTGCCCGGCGAGCCGGCCGTCGCCCGCACCCAGTTCGGCCTGTACATCCCGCGCGACGGCGCGCAAAAGATCGAGGTCGCCGGCGCCGCCCCCGACCGCACCAGCTTCGTCACCGCCTTCAACGTCCACCCCGGCTTCGTCGAGTCCGACACCGACTTCCCCGCCAAGCAGGACTACCACGTCCCGGTCAAGTCCGTCGTCGAAAAGGACAAGGCCAAGGAAAACCTCGACCCGAAAATCATCCGCGTCCCCTACCGCAGCACGCTCAAAAAGCTCCAGGCACAGTGGACCGGCGACCTCCAAAACCAGGGGGTATACGCCGCCGAGCCCGTGCGATTGCTCCCGGACATCGGCGGCATCACCGGCCGGCTCTCCAACCGCACCGGCAAGGATCTCCGCCACGTCTACCTCGCGTTCCACCATCCCGGGTTCATTGACCGGGCCGACGGTTCGGTGACCGACCCAACCGATTGGGTGCTCTACGTCCCCCACTGGCCCAACGGCTCCGACGTCCGCCTCGAAGCACGAAATCCCCAGGACAACAAGTTCAATTTCGAGCAGGTAGCGCCGGACTCCGCCATCGGCACCAAACGGCTCCGCGGCGCGCTCCCACCCGATCGCGGCCTCCGCGGCCAGCTCAGCAACGTGGGCACAAGTTGGACCGAAGTCTGGTACCGCTCCCTCCGCTCCAGCGGCTACACCGACAAGGACATCGTCGACGACGACCCGCTCAACCCCAAGGCGTTCCCGATCCTCAGCTTCTTCGACCGCATCCCGCCGTCCAAGAACCACATCCCCGGCGGCTTCAACAACCCCAGCACCAACCGAAACATGGACCGCGACCGCGTCGACGTCCTCCGCCGCGGCGTCCGCCACCTCGACATGTCCGCCGCCGTCTCCGCCGGCGGCATCGCCATCATCGCCGTCTCCGACTCCAGGAACGAGCCCCTCCCCTTCCCCCTGATCGTCGACGGCGACAAGGTCTCCGACTCCGCCAAGGGCGTCGTCTACCACCAGTTCGTCCTCCCCGTCGACCGCTCCACCCTCAAACCCCAACCCCCCAAGCCAGCCACCGCGCCGGTCGTCCCCGCCGCGCCCGCGGCCCCTTCCAGTACCGACGCCGGCGACCCCCAACGGCAGAAGATCATCCTCCGCGATAAGGTGCCGGGGCCGTTCCCCCGCCTGTCGTCCAAAGTCGCGGGCTGACCGCCCCGAGCCCCCCGAACGATCCCGTCCGGCCACCCCAACCGCGAGCACCCCACCATGTCCGTGCCCGTCATCAAGACCGTCAATCTGACCAAGCGCTACGGGACGCTCGTGGCCTTGTCCAACCTCAACCTCGAGATCGCCGAGGGCGACTGCTTCGGCTTCATCGGGCCCAACGGCGCCGGCAAGTCCACCACCATCAAGATCCTCGCCACCCTCCTCCAGCCCACCTGGGGCGAGGCCCGCATCTGCGACTACGTCGTCGGATACCAGTCCCGCCAGATCCGCCCGATGATCGGCTACGTCCCCGACTACTTCGGCGCCTACGAGGACATGGTCGTCCAGGAATACCTCGAGTTTTTCGCCGCCTGCTACAACATTAACGGCCCCAACCGCACCAAGATCGTCAACGACGTCCTGGAGCTGACCGACCTCGGCTACAAGCGCGACTCGCTCGTCGACGGCCTGTCCCGCGGCATGAAGCAGCGCCTGTCGATCGCCCGCGTGCTGTTGCACGACCCCAAGCTGCTACTGCTGGACGAGCCCGCCGGCAACCTCGACCCCCGCGCCCGCATCGAGCTCCGCGAGCTTCTCAAGGAGCTCCGCCGGATGAAAAAGACGATCCTCATCTCGTCCCACATCCTCCCCGAGCTCCAGGACCTGTGTAACACCGTCGGCATCATCGAGCAGGGCGAGCTGATCTACTCCGGCCCCTGGACCGACATCGTCAACAAGGCCCGCGGCGGCATGGTCCTCCACGTCATGGTCGCCGACAACCCCGCCGCCGCCGGCGCCCTCCTCGCTCAAGACCCCAACGTCGAAACCGTCAACCACAACAACGGCTTCATGGAAGTCGCCCTCAAGCCCGGCGTGGACGACTACTCCTTCGTCCCCCACCAACTCGTCACCGCCGGGTTCAGGCTCACCATGATCCGGGAAGAAGAAGTGAACCTGGAAACGGCGTTCATGCGGCTCACGAAAGGCCTGGTCCAGTAGGCTCACGTAGGGCACGCTTCAGCGTGCGCAACCTCTCGCCGCCGCGAAGCGTCCTTCACCGTACGACGTCCCGCACGCTAAAGCGTGCCCTACAGACCGCGAGATTCGATGCTCGGAATTGCTGACTATCTCTGGCGGTTGATCCCCGCCAACCCCATCCTCCTCCGCGTCGTCGAATCCGGCGGCAAACGCCGCCGCGACCTCTTCATCCGCTGCGGTTACCTCGGCTTCCTCATCGGCGTCGTCATCTTCTCCCTCCTGTCCGCCACCGGCTCGTTCGGCGGCATGTCCCTCGCCGACCTCGCCAAGGTCTCCTCCCAGCTCTTCCGCACCGCCTCCTACTGGCAGCTCGGCCTCGTCGCCTTCCTCGCCCCGATCTTCACCGCCGGCGCCATCACCCAGGAAAAGGACTCCCAGACCTACGACATCCTCCTCACCACCCCCATGACCAACGCCCAGATCGTCCTGGGCTCGCTCCTCTCCCGCCTCTTCTTCGTCGTCGCCCTCCTGATCTCCGGCGTCCCCGTCTTCGCCATCACCCAGATCTTCGGCGGCGTCGCCATCCACTCGATCGTCGTCTCCTTCGGCATCGCCACCGCCACCGCCTTCCTCTTCGGCTCGATCGCCATGGCGATCGCCGTCTTCAAGGTCGGCACCCGCCGCACCATCTTCAGCTTCTACCTGTTCGTCACGGTCTACCTGATCGGCACGTTCATGCTCGACCAGCTCGAGGTCTTCCACCCCGTGCTGGACTACTCCGAGGAAAAGGTCGTCCTCTCCCAGGAGGACATCGCCAAGGCCGGCGCCAAGGCCGAAAAGGTCGACAATCTCGACTCGGTCTCCTACGTCACCCGCCGCGCCGCCACCAAGACCGAGCTCACACCGCAGGACCAGGCCGCCGGGTTCAACGGCATCGCGTCCACCGTCACCCGCACCAAGACGAGCTGGCTCACCGGCATCAACCCGTTCCTCGCCCTGCGGACGATCTTCAACGAGAAGGACTACATCCCGCCGCAGTTCGACAGCCTTCAGGACCGCCCCGATCAGGCCGCCGACGCGGGCGCTGGCGCCGCCAACGCCGGCCGCCGCGACGCCAAGGCCACCCTCCGCGCCTGGCCATGGGCGTGGTACTTCACCAACCCGTCGAGCTTCTACACCGGGTTCATGTTCTTCCTGAGCTTCGTGCTGGTCGTCCCGTCGATCGGCCTGCTCCGCCGGCTCGCCCAGTCGACCACCTCGCTCCGCGGGCGCCTGCTCAAGTTCCTCCGCGTCTCGACCGGCGACAAGACGCGCAAGCCCCGGTCCGTCTGGAGCAACCCGATCGCCTGGCGCGAGGCCAAGACCAAGGCGTCCGCCGCCCGCGCCACCGTCCTCCGCTACGGCTTCATCATCGCCGGCATCGGCGGCGCCATCACCCTCGTCGTCCTCTTCGCCACCACGCGCGAGCCCGCCCGCTTCGTCCGCCTCCCCGACTCCTACGTCGGCCCCGAGATGGAATCGCCCGGCGGCGGCCAAGGCCGACCCAAGTCCCGCACGCTCACGTTCTTCGGCACCACCGAGTCGACCGTCGCGCTCGCCCCCAACGCCAGGATCCTCGTCAAGGAGGACGCCGCCGCCGAACACCTCCAGGAGAAGAGCGCCTACCAACTCGTCCAGGACTACAACGGCGCCAACCTCCAGGTCGTCGGCCAACCCGCCTACGACCCGTCCGGCAAGGTCATCACCTCGATCACCTTCGCCCCGTTCGACCGCCGCCTCTCCGCCCCCAACGTCCGCTACGCCCTCCTCGGCCTGATCGTCATCGAGTTCGCCGTCATCCTCCTCATCGTCACCAACGCCGCCGCCTCCACCGTCACCCGCGAAAAGGAAGACGGCACCCTCGACCTCCTCCTCGCCACCCCGATCACGTCGCGCTACTACATCTGGGGCAAGCTCCGCGGCCTCGTCTCCTACGTCCTCCCGCTCGCCGCCATCCCCATTCTCAGCATCGTCATCTTCGTCCTCTACGACCTCTTCCGCACGCGCGCCGACGGCGACTGGATCGTCTTCCCCGAGGCCGCCCTCATCCTCCCCGGCACGATCGTCGTCGTCGTCGCCTTCGCCGCCATCCTCGGCATGCAGATGTCCCTCCGCTGCCGAAAGACCGTCATCGCCGTCATGGGCAGCGTCGGCATCGTCCTGGGCATCTGCGTCGGCCTCGGCCTGTGCGGCCTCCAGATCGTCGACAGCCGCGCCACCGGCCAGCTCGGCCTCGTCTTCGGCTCCTTCAGCCCGTTCACCCTCGTCACCGTCCTGGTCAACCCGCGCCAGTTCGCCGCCGAGGCGTTCGGGTACGGCGGCGACCCCTCAAACATGGGCCCCGCCCGCCTGATCGTCTTCATCTTCGGCTGGGCCGCCACCGGCGCGTACACCCTCGTCGTCTGGGGCATGTACAAGTCCATGGTCAAGAACTTCGACATGACGATCCGCAGACAGTCGCGGTAAGCCGTTTCGCAGCCCCGGAGGGGCGACAGCCAATAGCCCACGACGTAAGTCGTGGGTAACGAGCGCAACGCGACATAGAGCCCCGGAGGGGCGAAAGACCGTAACGCGATTTCACCTCTCGTGCCCGACCCACACGTCCGCCCGCGTCCGCGTCTCGTACGTCCGCCCGTCATCTCCCAAGGAGCCCCGCGCATGCCCCGCACTCCCTCCCGCCGCGCCTTCCTCGGCACCTCCGTCGCCGCCGCCGTCCTCGCCCTCGGCCGCTCGCCCCGCGCCCTCGCCGCCGACCCCGCCGCCACCGACGCCGACGACGTCGTCCCCTTCCTCGAGCCCCAGCCGTCCGACCCCGCCCGCACGATGCTCCACTGGGACAAGCTCAACGTCGACGCCGACTGGATCACCCCCACGCCCAGCGTCTACCACGTCTCCCACTACAAGCCCGACCCCAAGCTCGACGAGGCCGCCCACTCCCTCTCGATCTCCGGCCTGGTCGACAAGCCGCTCACCCTCTCCGTCGCCGACATCAGGAATCGCCCCCGCGCCGAGGTTGTCGCCACCCTCGAGTGCGGCGGCAACGGCATGTCCCCCTCCTTCCGCGGCGCCGTCGCCAACGTCAAGTGGGCCGGCACCCCGCTCGGCCCCGTCCTCAAAGAAGCCGGCGTCTCCCCCGACGCCGTCGAGATCGCGTTCTGGGGCGCCGACAAGGGCAAGGAAAAGATCCGCGGCGGCGAGTACGAGCAGCACTTCGCCCGCAGCCTGTCGCCCGCCATGGCGATGCGTGATGACGTCCTGCTCTGCTACGAGATGAACGGCCAGCCCCTTACCCCCGGCCACGGTTTCCCCCTCCGCCTGGTCGTCCCCGGGTGGTTCGGCGTCGCCTGGGTCAAGTGGCTCAACCGCATCGAGGCCCGCGAGCGCCCCCTGCGCACCCGCTTCATGGCCAAGGACTACGTCACCCTCCGCGGCCGCGAGGTCGACGGCAAGACGGTCTGGGAGGAAACCCTCGTCGGCCCGATCAACGTCAAGTCCGTCGTCGCCCGTGTCACCAAACAAAAGGACGGCAGCCTCCGCGTCACCGGCGCCGCCTGGGCCGAGCACCCGATCAAGTCCGTCGAGCTCAAAATCGACGACGCCGACTGGCAGCCCGCCGAGATCCTCCAGCGCCCCGAGCCCCGCACCTGGCGCTTCTGGACCCACACCATCAAAGACCCCAAGCCCGGCGAACACACCCTCACCTCCCGCGCCACCGACGCGAAGGGTAAAGTCCAACCCACCCCCGACGACCCCGAAATCAAAAACAAAAAGACCTACTGGGAAGCCAACCAGCAGTGGCCGCGGCGGATCAAGCTCTAACGAAACGGTTAACCACGGAGGCACGGAGACACGGAGGGAGACCAAACACGAAGATGCCGAGAAGTCTCTCGTAACGCGACGTCCATCTTCCATCCTCGTATTCCCTTCCTCCGTGCCTCCGTGGTGAACACTTCCACGACATGACCAAGACCCAAAACGAAATCGTCGGCCGCAGCGCCCTCGGCATCGTCGGCCTCGCCCTCCTCTTCGGCGGCTGGAAGACGCTCGCCAAGGCCTACGACATCTCCATCGAAAACCGCGCCCAGATCGCCCGCGACCACCCCAACGCCGCCCAGCCCGTCCCCCGTTACAAGCGCCGCCCCGCCCCCATGCTCCTCTACCTCATTGGCGGCGTCCTCGTCCTCGCCGGTGCCCCCACCACCGCCGCCGCCGTCCTCCCCACCGGCACCTTCGCCAAACTCATCGGCCCGCCGCCGTACACCACCCTCGGCGAACACGGCGAAGACACCGTCCGCCGAATCCTCCGCGGCGGAAGGCGGTGGTGACTCCCGCTCCGGCGCACCCGCCCGAAACAAGCCGGGGCAGAGTCGCACGGGCTCCGCCCGAAGCGCCGCCCCGGATCCGTCCCGGGCCCGCGTCCGCAGTCTTCTCCCATGGACGACGACTTGCCGACAATCCGATACGTCGTACTCCATCACTTCGGTGTCCCGGAACCGCACTTCGATTTCATGATCGAGTCGAAGCCCGGTGGCCCCCTGTATACCTGGCGGTGCCCCTACATCCCGACCGAAATTGCCGTCACGCCCGCCACCCGCCTACCGAACCACCGGCCGATCTACCTCGACTACGAAGGGCCGGTCAGCGGTGGTCGGGGTCGCGTGACGCGCGTGGCCGGCGGGCGATGCCTCTTCTTCCGCCGCGATTTCCGTTCCTTCCTGTTCGTCCCCGACAACGCGCGGTACGCGCAGTACCTGGTCGGCCCCGTCTGGGCTCGCCCCCTGGCAGCGAACGCGCCGCCACAGCTCTGGTGGGCGATCGAGGGATCGGGCGAACAACGCGGGCCGGACGACGCTTGGCCCACCGAGCCCCGACGACCCTGACAACCGCCCGTCGGCGGTTCGCGAGACGGCCGGACGCGGCACGCCCTCGATGGGCAGAGCCCACCCTTCGCTTACCACCCTTCGCTTCCCCTCTCCCGCGCGTACAATCCCCCAGCCACCGATGAAGGTCTCCGAACTCTTCTACTCCGTCCAAGGCGAGGGCAAACTCCTCGGCGTCCCCTCCGTCTTCGTCCGCGCCTCCGGCTGCAACCTCCGCTGCTCCTGGTGCGACACCCCCTACGCCTCCTGGGACCCGCAAGGCGAAGACCTCCCCGTCGGAGCCATCGTCGACAAAGTCCGCGCCCTCGCCGGCGACGCCTGCCGCCACGTCGTGTTCACCGGCGGCGAGCCCGCCATCATGCCCGACGCCGAGCCCCTTTGTGCGGCCCTCAAATCCCTCGGCTACCACATCACACTCGAGACCGCCGCCACCGTCTACAAGCCCCTCGCGATCGACCTGGCGTCCCTGTCGCCGAAACTCTCCAATTCGACCCCTCACCACCGCGAGGGCGGCAAGTTCGCCGCCGCCCACGACCGCCAGCGGATCAACGTCGACACGATCCAGAAGTTCATCGACACCACCCCCGAGTTCCAGCTCAAGTTCGTCGTCAGCACCCCGCAGGACGTCACCGAGATAGACGTCCTGCTGCCCCAGCTCCGAAACGTAAAAAACACCGACGTCCAAGTCATGCCCGAAGGCACCGACACCCCCACCCTCAGCCAACGCTCCCTCTGGCTCGCCGACCTCTGCAAACAAACCGGCTGGCGCCTCAGCCCCCGCCTCCACGTCCTCATCTGGGGCAACAAGCGCGGCACGTGACGGCGTAACGATTAACGATTAATGCTTAAGCGCCGCCCCCCCTTAAGCATTACTCGTTAATCGTTACGCTCAGGGCCGCCCGAATCTAACCCCACCCCTCTCCCCATGACCCGCCTCCCCTGGCAAGAAGAACTCGCGATCGTCGACCGCACCATGCGGGCCATCTCCCGCGTCTCGGACCCCGAGCAGCTCGTCCAGATTTACTGGGAAAACATCGGCCAGCTCATGCCGATCCACGACTTCGTCTCCGTCTCCCGGCGCGAGCTCGAACACCCGCGCTACCGCATCACGCGCTCGTCGCGCTTCACGGAGGACATCAACCCGTGGACTCAGCGCGACCGCCTCCCCCTGCTCTCGGGCGGCCTGCTCGCCGAGATCGCCTACGCCAACCAGCCCGTCATGATCGAGGACCTGCCCGCCCGCCTCGCCCCCGACGACCCGGCCCAATTCTACCTCCAGGGCTACCAGACCCTGATCGCCAACCCGCAGTACGACAACGGCCAGAGCCTCAACGTGACCGCCCTACTCCTCGAGCCCGGCCACGAGTTCGACTACTCGCTCATCCCCACGATCGTCTGGCAGGGCGGCCTGTTCGGCCGCGGCACGCAGAACCTCGTGCTCCGCAACGAGCTCTCCAAGGCCCTCGCCTCCCTCGACCGCGAACTCCAATCCGTCGGCCAGATCCAGAAGTCCCTCCTCCCCGAAACCCTCCCGCAGATCCCCGGCTTCGAGCTCGCCTCCCACTACCGCACCAGCGCCCGAGCGGGTGGAGACTACTACGACTTCTTCCCAATCCGAAGCGGCGTGGTCAGCTCCGCTGACCACGTCCCCCCGCCCGACAAGTGGGGCATCTTCATCGCCGACGTCTCCGGCCACGGCACCCCCGCCGCGGTCATCATGGCGATCACCCACGCGATCGCCCACGCCGACCCGCGGGCCCACACCCCGCCCGCCGTCCTGCTGTCGACGATCAACGACCGCCTCGCCCGCTCGTACACGCACGCCGGGACGTTCGTCACCGCGTTCTACGCCGTCCTCGACCCGGCCGCCCGCACGCTCACCTACGCCCGCGCCGGCCACAACCCCCCGCGCCTCGCCCGCCGCGGCCGCGCCATCCCCCTCGATCAGGGCGTCGCCGGCATCCCACTCGGCATCGACCCCGACCAATCCTACGGCCAGGCCACCTGCGCGATCGAGCCCGGCGACTACCTCCTCCTCTACACCGACGGCATCACCGAGGCCAAGGCCCCCTTGCTGCCCGGCCTCGCCGCCCACAACCTCCTCGGCACCGAGGCCCTCGACGCCCTGCTAATCGAGTCCGCCGCCGCCGGCGATTCCGCGCAAGCGTGTGTCGACCGCATCCGAGCCGCCGTCGCCCGCTTCTCCGCCGACGCCCCGCCCGCCGACGACGAGACGCTCATCGCGATCCGGTGCCTGTAAAGCCGCGAAGCGGCGACAAAAAGTAGCCCAGGGCGCAAGCCCTGGGTAAGCATCGCAGCACGAGCACAAGCCCCGAAGGGGCGACAGATAGGGCGTTGTGCGCGCGCCGCCCACATCCTCCTACCCGTGCACACTCTGCCGCCCCTCCGGGGCTTTGAATGGAATCGCGGACGTATCACGATCGCCCCTGACGGTCCCAGGGCTCACGCCCCGGGCTACTTTTTGCCGCCGCTCCGCGGCTCCCCCTCGACCACACCCGAACGGGTATTCTCCCCCTATACCCTATTCCCCATCCCCTATACCCTTCCGCCGCCCTTGAAGCTCAACCCCGAACAAGAACTCGTCGCCAGCCACACGCTCGGGCGGATCCTCACGCTCGCCGGGCCGGGGTCGGGGAAGACGCGCACGCTCACGGAGCGCACCGGACGCCTGATTCGCGGCGGCGCCAATCCCGCCTCCCTCCTCTGCCTCACGTTCACCAACAAGGCGCGCGACGAGATGCGCGACCGCATCACCCACGCGTTCGGCGAGGCGGCCAAGAAGGTCTTCATCTCCAACTTCCACGGTTTGTGCGGCATGATCCTCCGCCGGCTCGCCCAGCCGATGGGCTACACCGACCGCCTGACGGTGATCGACCAGGACGACCAGTACGATTTGATCGCCCAGGTCGCCCGCAAGCGCGGGCTCGAGCTGACCAAGCCCGCCGCCAAGAACCTCGCCTTCGTCTGCAACGACTGGCGCGAGAACCTCGGCGACGCCGACGATTTGGTCCGCGTCTCGCGCGGCAAGCTGTCCGAGGCCGAGCTCCGGGTGATCGAGCGCTACGTCTCCACGCTCCGCGAGCGCAACCAGTGCGACTTCTCCGGCCTGCTCTCCGAGACCGTCCGCCTTTTGCGCGACTTCCCCGACGTCCGCGAGAAGCTGCAGAAGAAGTTCCGCTTCATCCAGGTCGACGAGTTCCAGGACACCAACGTCGCGCAGATCGCGATGGTCGAGCTGATCACCGGCCCGGAGGACAACGTGCTGGCCGTCGGCGACGGCGACCAGTCCATCTACGCCTGGCGCGGCGCCAGCCCCGACGCGATCCCCAACTTCATCGAGGCCGGGAAGCGGAAGACCGGCCAGTGCAAGGTCGTGAAGCTCGGCACCAACTACCGCAGCACGCCGCAGGTCGTCGCGGTCGCCGACAAGCTCATTCGCCACTGCGCCGACCGCATCCCCGTCGAGTTCACGACCGTGCACAAGGACGGGGAGCCGGTCAAGTGCGCCAAGCTCCCGACGCCGGAGGACGAGGCCAACGTCGTCGCGATGAACATCGAGGCGGTCATGAAGTCCGGCACGCACCCGCGCGAGATCGCCGTCTTCTACCGCACCAACGACATGAGCCGCCTCGTCGAGCAGTCGCTCGCCAAGCGGCAGATCCCGTACAAGGTCGTCGGCAGCGGCAGCTACTACGACCGCATGGAAGTCAAAGATGTCCTGTCGATGCTCCGCTTCCTCTGCAACCCGAAGGACGGCATCTCGTTCGCCCGCGTCGCCAACAAGCCCGCCCGCGGCATGGGCGACGCCCTCGTCGGCCGGCTCGAGGCCTTCGCCGAGCGCCACAAGATCGACCTCATGCACGCGATGAGCGAGGCCGTCCTCCCCCACATCCGCGACGAGAACGACAAGCCGCTGTCCGACGGTGCGTTCAAGGCTTGCCGGGCCACGCGCCACGTCTTCGACGTCCCGACGGATGGCCACACCGTCGCCGAGATCGCCAACGCCGTCCTCGACCGCTCCAAATATGACGACTGGTTGAAAGACAAGTACGAGGAGAAGGAGGAGTACGAGAACCGCAAGCGGAACGTGAACGAGCTGGTCAACGCGATCGCCGAGTTCTGCCGCACGAGCCCGCGCGCGAGCATCGCCGACTACTTGCAGTCGATCTCCCTCTACACGACCGGCGACGACAACAAGACCGACGACGCCGTCCGCCTGATGTCCCTGCACGCGTCGAAGGGCCTGGAGTTCGACGCCGTCTACATGATCGGCGTCGAGAAGGGCATCCTCCCGCACGAGAAGGCCGTGCAGGACCGCGCCGAAAAGGGCCTCGACGAAGAACGCCGCCTCTGCTATGTCGGCTTCACGCGGGCCCGCAAGATCCTCCGCGTCACCTGGTGCGAAAAGCGCCAGGACTCGTTCAGCCGCGGCCCCACCGCCCGCTTCAAGCCCACGGTGCCCAGCCGCTTCCTCTTGGAGGCCGGCCTGATCACGGAGGACGAATACAACCTGGCATTGAAGGGCGCCCGCTCCGCCCCGCCGCCCCCGCGCCCCGCCCGGCCCCGGGAAAAACGGACGTAGCGGTCGCCCCGAAGGTGCACGTGACCATCTCCGACGCGGCGCTCGCCTGCCCCGTGCCGACCGGCCCTCCGCCGGCGACGTCTACGAACGTCGCACACAGATGGTTTCGACGCGCCGCCGGGGCGACTTCACCCGCGGCCGCGGAATTCCGCGAATTCGCGCGTTTTCCCCCTTCTGACGCTCCGGGAATGCCCTTCCCCGCTCTGGCGCTGCCGTGCAGCGCTCTGGCGCTGCCGTGCGCCAGGCTGGCGCGGCCTTGCAGCGGTCTGGCGCTGCCGTGCACTGCTCTGGCGCACGCCCGCCCCGCCGCGGCGCACGCCTCCCCTCCCGGCCCGCGCGACCGCAGAGGACCCCGGACGGGCTGCGCCCGGCGGTGAAAGGCTCTCCCCCCCGGAAGACCGCCTTGCATAATCTGACCGACGTTCTTCTGGCCGGGGCGACGCTGGTGTGACGAATGCGGTCACCGCGGGCTGGCGGGTCGGGCCGTCTCCGGGCCGCGGTCGGAGGGGAGCACAACACGCCCGCCGGGCGCAGCCCGCTTCCGCCCCGTCGCGCAGCGACGATCGGCCGCGTAGGCCGATACGCCGTGCGGACGTCCGTCGGCCCCGCGCGATCAATCCGGCATCGAGCCACAAGAGCCCCCGCCCGCTACCGCGCCGCCGCCGCCGCCGCTTTCGCCCGGAACCCGGCCGGGTCGAGCAGGCGGACCGTGACGGTGTCGTCGTCGTTCAACTGGTACTCGAGCGTCCCGGGCACGCCGCGGAACACGACCGGCACCGTCCACCGCGACCGGTCGGCCGGATCGGGGGCACCGGCGCCGAGGCGGTCAGGACCCTGCAGGGCGAGGACCGCGGCGAGCGCCTCGGCGGTCGCCGCATCCGAGTCCGCCAAATCGCGCCACGCCACCCGGGGCCGACGCCCCGTCCACCCGCCCGGCTCGATGACCGTGGCGGCCCGCCACCCCCACCCCTCGACCACGACCAGCCGCCGCCGTCCGCCCGGCGTATGCCGCTCATGGCAGAACAGGGTCGGCAGCAGCCACCCCGGCGGGTAATTCGACACCGGCCCCACGCCCAGCTCGCCCGCCAGCGCCGCCCACCGCCGATCGGCCCGCATCGCAGCCCCGTCCGCGTCGAGCACGTACTCCGCCGGCCACGCCGCCACCAGCGCCGCGGCCGCGGCGCGGTCCTCCTCCCACGCCGGCCGGTCCTGCGGCAACTCCGCCGACAGACACGCGGCCTGGAGCCGCATCAGCCGGTAGTGCCGCCACGCCCGCGGGCCGTACGCGACGGCCAGCCCGCCGACGAGCAGGAGCAGCCAGGCCGGCCAGAGCCGCGCCGCGCGGCGCAGTAAGCGCCGCCGCGCGGGCCGGGCGTAATCCAAGGCAGGAGGCGCGGACATCGGATCGCTCATCGCAATGGCGATCGTACCACGCAACACCCCGCTCTGCCCCGGCAGCCCCCTCGCGCACGGCCCGTCGTTCGTCCACCGGAACGACCCCGCCGCACGCCCGGCGAGGCCCTTCCGAACACCCGCCCCTCGTCCCGGCGTGCGGCGGGGGCGGCCGCCCGTGTTGCGCACGGCAGTCCTATCTCATGAACCTTCGGCCTGAGACGGCGCGGCCGCGCGGGGCGCGAAAGGTGGGCGAGTACACCCACCCTACGCGTGCCCTACGAGATTCGTCCATTACTTCGTCGCCGCCGCCCCGCCCATCACCCCCGCGTCCCCCGCCCACTCGACGAACCGCTGCGGCCAGGTCCCGAACGGGATCCCCTTCCGTGGCCCGATGCTCCCGCCGTGGCCGCCGCGGCCGTAGATGTGCATCTCCAGATTCAGCGGCTTGGGCTTCTGCTTGACGCCCACCTCGAACAGCGCGGTGTAAAACTCCACCGTCTGCCGCGCGTGGAACACGTCGTCCGTCCCGGCCGTCACCAGAAACGTCGGCGGCACGTCCTTCGGCACGCTCGCCACGTCCAGCGTCCCCACCTTCCACCCCGGGTAGACCAGGCA
>DASPKW010000412.1:0-2328 GCA_035627895.1 Tepidisphaeraceae bacterium
TACCAGACGGTCTTCTCCTTGAACTCGGCGGCGGTCAGGGCGGTCAGGCCGGTCTGCCGGAAAATGCGGTCGCAGAGCGCGGCGTGGGCGACGCCGGGCTTGGCACGAACGAGCACGAACGAGAGGAGCTTGCGCTCGCGCGGGGCGAAGCGGGTGGCGCGGTTGTAGGTGGTGTAGACGACCGGCTGCGACTGGAACGTGCGGGAGACCCGGCAGGTGCCGACGACGATCGCGCGGTTGTCGTTGAGCTCGAGCGTGTCGCCGATCTTGAGCGGGATCTTGGTGCCGTTGGGGCCGGGCTTGGCGAGCTTGGTGGCCGCGCCGACGTCGTCGACGATCACACCGTCGGCACGGCGGAGGTCGGCGAGCTGGCCGGTGATCATGGTGGGCGGGCCGCCGATGAGTGTGGCGTCGTCGAGGCCGAAGACGTTGCACGTCTGGAACTCGCCGGACTCCAGGCGCGCCTTGATCAGGCCCTTGTAGAGCGGGACGGCCCACTCGACGCCGTCGATCCCGCGGACGCGGATCAGCGTGGTGTCCTGGAGGGGCTTGAGGTCGTCGATGAACTGGACCTTGGGGTCCATGACCCAGATGTCGGGAAGGGCGAGGTCGGTGACGGCGCCGTAGGTGCGGGAGAGCAGGCCGAAGAAGATCGCGAGCTGTTGGGTGATCAGGAGGGAGGCGAACGTGATCCCCATGATGATGCCGAGGTACTTGGCCCGGTCGCCGATGAGCATTTTGAGGGCGATGGAGTTCATGGGAGGGGGGAAACGTGAAACATGAAGACATGAAACATGAAGAGAGAGAGCTCTGGGCCGCCGGTCAGGTCTTCATGCGTCGTGCGCGCTTGCGGACGGGAGCGGCCGCCGCGGAGACCTTCGTGGCGGTCGCCCTGATCCCCGCGAGGGAGAAGCGCGTGATGTGGGCGGCGAGCGTGTCGACGTCGGCGGCGGTGTGGGGCTGGTTGGGGAACAGGCGGGCGGTGATGGGGGCGCCGAAGTGGTAGAAGAGGCACTGGCCGACGATCGAGGAACAGACGGCGCGGAGGGCTGGGGGCGGCGGGGTGCCGGGGGCAGGCGCGGCGGCGGCGGACTTGTCGCCCATGAGTTGGCGGACGATCCCCATCAGGCCGAGGAAGTGCGGCTGGATGTGCTCGTGCACCAGGACGTCGAGGGCGGACGTGGGCTCTGCCAATTCGCGGGCCATCAGGCGGGCGTGCCAGGCGGGGCGGCCGGTGTCGAGCAGGCGGAGGAGGAACGAGCGGACGAACGCTTCTAATCGCTTGGCGGCCGGGGCGGTGGGCGGCAGGCCCATGTCCGGCGGGTACTTTTCGATGGCGCAGCCGTGGGCGTAGCGGAGCACGGCGGTGTAGAGGGCCTGTTTGTCGCCGAAGTGGTAGTTGACGGCGGCGACGTTGGCGCCGGCGCGGGTGGAGATGTCGCGGATCGTGGCGGCGCGGAAGCCGAGTTCGGCGAAGACCTCGCCGGCGGCCTCGACCAGTCGGTCGCGAGTGGTGATGTCGGATGGAACAATCGTCATAATTTAAACGTCCGTTTGAAATGATAGGTTAAAACGTCTGTTTGGATTGTCAAGAAGTTTTTCACGTGTGACCTGATTAGGGCGGTGGTAGAGTTAGTGAGTGCTATGGTTTTCCGGCGTGGGTACTGCCAGGAGGTTTGCGATGCGATGGGTGCTGCTGATCGCGTGCGTCGTATTGGGTATGAACGCTGCGGCGCTGGAGCGCGTGGAGGTCGCGAAGGACGCCAAGGGCTTCGTGCTCGCGCCGTCGGGGAAGGCGTTCGTGCCGTGGGGGCTGAACTACGGGAACAATCACCGGCTGATCGAGGACTTCTGGGAAGCCGAGTGGGCGACGGTCGAGGGCGACTGGGCCGAGATGAAGGCGATGGGCGCGAACGTGGTGCGCGTGCACCTGCAGTTCGGGAAGTTCATGGAGTCGGCCGACCGGCCCAACGAGAAGTCGCTGGCCATGCTGGCGAAACTGTTGGCGCTGTCGGAGAAGGTCGGGATCTACGTGGACGTCACGGGCCTGGCGTGTTACCGCAAGGCGGACCTGCCGGCGTGGTACGATTCGCTCGCGGAGGCCGACCGGTGGGCGGCGCAGGCGGTCTTCTGGCGGGCGGTGGCGAAGGTGGGGGCCAAGAGCAATGCGGTCTTCTGCTACGACCTGATGAACGAGCCGATCACGGCGGGAGGGAAGCGCGCGGCGGGCGCGTGGTACTCCGGCAAGACGCTGGGCGAGTACGACTTCATCCAGGTGCTGTCGCTCGACCAGGGGGATCGGAAGCGGGAGGAGGTCGGCCGCGACTG
>DASPKW010000413.1:0-9747 GCA_035627895.1 Tepidisphaeraceae bacterium
GGGGCTGCGAACCGGCGCACGAATGTTGCTGGGAGACATCCGCGTCCGTGATTCCAACCTCTCGGAAGGGATGGTGCGCGAGTTCGGGACGACGTTGAGGCGCCGGGGCATCGGGACCGGGCTGCTCCGGCGGTTCCTGGAGGAGGCCGACGCGGCCGGCGTCGCCCAGGTGTGGGGAAGCGTGACTGCCGTGGACCTCGGTCGGAATCCCGAACTTCTTGGTTGGTACACGCGCCGCGGGTTTGAGGTGACTGCACCGGACGGCAAATGTGACCCGGACGCGTCGCACATGATCATCCGGAATCGGCCCTGAGAACAGGCGGAAAAGGCGGTGAACGTCTAGCGTGATCCGTGACCATGTTGGAGGGAATGGCCCCGGCCTACGCTGATTCAGCCGCTGGCCCATCCACGAAGCCTTCGTCGGGGGGGGAGCCGGGCGGGGGCGCGAACGGCAGGTCGTCGATCATTGATCGCCCCCTTCGTGGCCCGGACCTTCGAGGGCGAGGGGGTCATTCGGGTCTAGGTCGGTGATTCGCTGGTGGGCACCGTCGTAGGCCATGGGCACGACGCCGGTCCGCCCGTCCTTCTGCTTGGCGATGATCACTTCCACAATGTTGTCCATTTCCGCCCGGTTCTTCTGGTGGCGGTAGTAGTCCTCCCGGTGGAGGAAGAGCACCACGTCGCCGTCCTGCTCCAGTGAGCCCGAGTCGCGGAGGTTGTGCAGGCCCGGTCGTTCGCACCCGCCGGCGCGGTTGAGTTGGGCGGCCTCGATGCCGACGACGTTCAGGTCCTTCCATACCCACTTGAGCTCGGCGCTGATCTTGCTGACCTGTCGCTCGCGGTTCTCGTCGCACTCACTATCGATGATGTGCAGGTGATCGACGGCGACTATCTGGCACCCGTGCTCGGCGACCAACTTGTGGACGACCGCGACGATGTCGCTGACGCGGCGGGCGGTGTCCACGACGAAGTACGGCAGGTCGCCCACCCGTGCCAGGCCCTGCGCGAGCGGTCCCCAATCCTCGGGCGTGAGCTGGTTGCTCGAAATCCGGTGATTATTGATCCCGCTCACGTTCGCTAGCGCGTTCTCGGCGACCTTGTGGCGGCTCTCTTCCACGGTGACCAGGCCGAACGGGATGCCCTGCCGAACGGCGTTGAGTGCGAGCTGCTTGATGAACACGCTCTTGCCCATGCCCGGCTTGCCGGCCACGATCGTCTTGCTGCCCCGCCGGAGTCCGCCCGTCGCGGCGTCGAAGTCGCGGAAGCCGGTCGGGACGCGGTTGGACGTGCCGCCCTCCATGGCCGCGTACACCTCGGCGGCGATGTCGCCCAGCTTCCACACGCGGGTCGCCGTGCCGGTCGTCGCGACGCGGGTGGCCTGGGAGGCGAGCTGCATCGCCAGTTGTGCCGCCTTGTCGTCGGTCGCCGGCGCGTACGCCCCGCGGATCGTGTCGTTCGCCAGGGTGATGAGGGCGCGGAGCGATGCCTTCTCGCGGACGACGGCGGCATAGTGATCGCCGTTCGCGTGGTTCGGCACCCCGTTGAGGATCTGCGCGAGGTACTCGACCCCGCCGACCTCATTGAGCATCTGGCGGCGGTCGAGCTCTGCCCGCAAGAGCATGGCGTCGAGCGGCTTGCCTCGGTCCAGTAGGGCGGCGGCGGCCTCGAAGATGATGCGGTGGTCCGTCTGAAAGAAGTCCTCGGGCCGCAGGGCGTGCCGCAGGATGCGGGCGGTACCACGGTCCGTGCACAGCATGAGCGAGGCGAGGTAGCACATCTCCGATTCGATGGAGTTGGGCGGGAGGCGGTCGAAGGGGCTGGCGATGGGATTGTCTGCGTGCATGGGTCAGTCTCCGTGGAGGACGGGGGCGGTGATGCTCTTGCCGGCGGGCGCGAGGGGCGCGGGGTCGCCGTTCCTGGGCTTGGGCGGGGGGGCGGTCCATTCGCCGTCGTCGTCGTCGTAGCGACCGCGGTTGAACCATGTCGCCGGGTCGGGCGTGTACTTCTTCTCGCCGGGGTCGGCGGCGTAGGCGGCGGTGCGGGCGGCGGCGTACGTCCGGACGCGGGCGAGGAGCCAGGCGCGGGGGTCGGTCATCCCTTCGCGGCGCGTGACGATCTTCACGGCCTTGGCGATCGCCTTCAGGGCGTCGGCCTTGGCGGTGTGCTTGGGGTACGCCTGATAGATTTCCTCGTCGGTCGGGCCCGCGGGAGCGTCCTGCTCTTGCTCCTGTTTCTGATCCTGCTCCTGCTTCTGGCTTCGAAGGGGCTTCGAAGGGGCTTCCGAGGGGCTTTGAAGGGGCTTGAAGTCGTGGAGGTTGAACGCGTCCCGGTACATCTCGATAAAGCCCGGCAAATGCGGGGATTTTGAGACGCCGTGCAGCACCTTCACCATCGCCTTCCAGCGGTTGTCCTTGGTCGCCAGCGTGTCGCCGACTTGGATCCGCGCCATTTGGACGACCCACACGGTTTCCGTGCCCTCGTCGTAGTGGGCAAAGCCCCCTTCGGAGAGGCTTCGAAGGGCCTTCAAAGCCCCTTGCGGAGTGCAGCCGACCTCGTGACAGAGGTACGGGACGGGCAGGTAGTAGAGCCCGATCATGTTGGCGTGCGGGCTCGTGCACAGGTACAGGGCGACGACCTGGGTATCCCGGCAGGCGCGAAGGCTCTTGCCGGTCTCGCCCGTCCAGAAGGCGGGGATGATCTTGCCGTAATCTCTCATTGGGGTCTCACAGGCGGGAGTGCTCGGTGATGACGAACATGGCGCGGGCGTACTCGGCGTCCGAGCGCCGGCCGTCCGGCGCGTCGTAGCCGCACACGGCCGACAGCCGGCGCTTGACCCCCTCGTAGGCGTGGAAGTCGGCAGGCGGGGACGTGAGCGCGCCGCGGATTGCGTTGCGAACGTCGGGGCGGAAGCCCGCGAGGTCGGGGCTCCGGCGGTAGGGCGGGCGGGAAAAGCGATGACACGGACGGAACGAGGCGGTAGAGTGGGACACGGAGCAAACCTCCGCGCCGTCGGGGGGTTTTCGAGGCACCCCGGCGGCGCAAGTAAAACAAGAGACGCGAGGGGTCAGATCCCAGCCGCTTCGAGCTCGCGCACGGCTTGCTCGTGTTGGCTGCGGTTTTCAGCTTTGGCTTGCTGGTGGGTGGAGGGGCGGTTAATGGCGGCGAGAAACTCGCCGAGCCACTTGGCGCACGTGTATCGCGCGACGCCGACGTGCACCGTCCGGAGAATCGTGCCGCCGCACCCCTCGTTCATCCAGCGGCGAATCGTGTTGTGACCGATGGTGTTCCCGCCACGGCGGGGGAGGTGCTTGGTCACGTCCCGCCAGGGGAAGAGGTCGGCGTAGGGCACGCCGTCGGGCGTGGTGAGTCGAACGGCTGAGGGGGTGTCACCGGGCATGGTGGAACACCTCCCGCCGACCGGCGATTCGGGCGAGGGTCGATCGGATGGTCGGGAGCTGGTCGCGACCCCAGAGCCGAATGATGCCGACCCGCCGTCGCGGCTGGATGTCGTACTCGGCGATCGCGTACTTGACCTGGTGGATGGTGTACTCGGGACACTCCCGAGTCACCTCCCGGATGGTGAGTTCTAATGGTTGATCCATCGCGGCTTACTCCTTTGAGCGGGGGACTTGTCGTCCTCTGCCCATAAGGAGTCACGCCGCGCGTGACTGGTGGTCACGCGGCGCGTTACCCGTCAACCGTCTGCCCCGCGGGCGCCATGACGGGCGGTCGATAAACGATCCGGCCGCTGTCCTGCCTCACGGTGTCCCGCAGGTATTCGGCGAGTCGTGGAAGGTCGGACTGTTCCAGACGGTCGAATGCCCGCGTGAGGGCCCCCCACACAGCCGCCTTGAGCTTGTGTTGGGACGAGCGAGCCTCCGGTACAAGCTTGCCGTTGAGGTGCTGCTCGATCTTCATTAGTTCCGATTCCTTGTGGGCCAGACGATGGGCGGCCGCGCGAGCCGCCTCGGTCTCGTCCATCCTCTGGTGCTCTTCGATGTCGCGTTCGAGTTGTTCGATCTGGTCGCGCAGTAGACCTCGCTCGCGGTACAACGCTCGCTTCGCCTCGAAATCCATCCCGGTCGGCACGACTCGATCCACGACCATCTCGTCGGTCACTTCGGCGACCGTGGCCAGCTCGGCCGTCGGCGGTTCAAACTCTCGAGGCTCAATCGGACGGTGGGGGGACTGGAGCAATCGGGCAATGTGCCCCAAGCCTTTGGATGATCCGAGCACGCGGGATTCGAGCACGTCGCCGGCGCGGTAGCTAACCCGCCACGCGCCGCCTTCGGGTTCAAAGTCGGGATTGGGTACTTCTGTACCTAATCGTTCCCCCGATTCCCGTTTGGGGCCAATTGGCCCCAACGTGCCGGAGTCGCGCTCGGACTCCTTTTCAGGGCCGATGGGATCCGAACTGCTGACCGTCGCCCACGCCGCGCGAACGAGCCCGTAGAACTCGGGGCCGACGTGGTACCGGGGTATCGATTTCCGCAGGTGCCGGAACTCCCTCGCGTCTTCGTCGTTCCCCCATTCCCCGAACGACTGGAGCACCGGCGAACGGGTCTCCGCGTCGAGGTCCCACACCATGACCCCCAAGATGAGCATGGCCTGCGCGCGGGCGTCGGTGTGCTCCTCTGCGTAGATTCTGGGTAACTCGGTGACGGCGGAGTCGAAGGCGCGGATAGAGTCCATTCGCTGCAATCGTTCGAGTCGATCGTGCACCCACTGCTCGCGATCGGTCTTGGCCGGCCTGCCGCCTTCCCACTTCGCCTCACGCACCTGTTGCGCGGCCCAGCGGCGCGCGGACTTCTCCCACCGCGACAACTGCGCCTTGTCCGGGGTGGGCACGGGGTAGCACCGGGCGAGCAACTGCCGCCCAGCTTCGTAGGCGGCCGGTCGGGCCTTGATGTCTTTGAGAACGTCGGCGAGCAGTGCCGGCACTTCGACGGTGGACATGGGGGATCTACCTTTCCGGGACCGCGGGAAGGGCGCCGGGGTAGATCGTCCAGCACCCCTCCCACGAGATTTCATCTACGCCGCTGGCCGGCGACGCAGACCCGTTGCCCCCACCGTAGCACGCGGCTGCCAGATTTTCACTCGACAGTTTAGGGGTGTTCCTGCGAGCGCCAGGAAGGCAGCTTCAGCGTTCCTCGACCTGCCGGAGCACTTTCCACCCTTGAGTCCCCATTGCGGCGCACAGTCGCACCAGAACGTCCACCGTCACCCGATACTTGCCCCGCTCGATCTGGCTGACGTACTCCCGCGAGACCTTGGCGCGAACCGCGACCTGCTCTTGGGTCAGACCGGCGGCCAATCGGGTCTTTCGGAGTTCGTCGCCCACCACGGCGTGGAGGCTAGTTATTGACGAACGCCGCGTCTGTGAAGCATACTTCACACAGGCAATTCGCTGCGATGGTGACTGATGGTCGCTGCCTGGCGGCCGGAAGGGATGGACGGCGTGGGCGGAAGCAAATACCTATGGCATTGGTGCGTACCGGTGATCGGGTGCGCGATATTGGGCATTGCGCTGCTGCGACCGCCGTGGAAGGAAGTCTTGCGGATGCCCGGGGCCTCGACAATCAATGTCGAGCATCTGGCCAGCGCTTGGGTGTGGAGCCCCCCGCGGAAGAAGAACGACGCGCTGGCCTACTCGGTCGAAATCGATGAATCGCGGCGATCGAGCGTCTGTTTCGCTGTCGCCGCATTGACGCTCGGCACCTGGGCTGGCGTTTACGCGCTCTCTCGCACCCGCGGGGAGCGTGCCGTAACCCGGAGGTGACCCGTGGGAAGAACATTCGCAGCCGTGGCGGGACTCGTCGCCATCGTGATCGCCTGCTACGCGGGCTTCCGGTGGGGAGACCGGTTCGCCGTACGGCGCGCCGCGGAGGTGGAGCGCAAGAACGCCCGGGAGTCGTCGCGGCGGGACGACCTGCTGCGGCAGGACATTGGCGGGCGCTGGGTAGATCAGCGGCCGGTGGAAGTCGCGGACCTGCCGTTGATCGGCCGCCAAGTGGTGCAGTTCGATGCGGACGGGGTGTACCTTGAGGACGCGCAACTGCTCGCCGCCGATGGGCAGCCGCTCCACGGGATGGTGTGGAGCAGCCGGGGAACTTGGCGGGTGGTGGATGGTGCGCTGATCGTAGAGCGGTCCGCGTCCCGCGGACCCACGACGCGCCCGGCTGGCGCGTCAAAGTATTCGGCGGTCGTCAGCGGGGCGGAGTTGAGCCTATTCACCATGGATTCGAAAGAGCGGGGACACGTGCTTCGCTCGCTCCGCCGAGAACTCGCGCCGCGCATTACTAGCTCCGATTTGGAGTCCGCGAAGGATGACGGGCGCTTAGGTGCCGCGGAATCTGCAGGGCGGTAACGTGTTGCGGCGGTTCCGTCCGAGGTCCGCTCCAATCGCAAGGCGTTCGCGTCTGTTCATCACTCAACCAACCCCGCGCCGCCAACGTCGCGGCGCCAGTCCTCGCCCCGATACGATCGGCGCGTGGACGCGTCGAATCTCACGCCTGAACAGCTCGCTGCGCTCAAGGCGCAGGTTGGCCGGGTGCTCCGGTACCTGAACCGCCTGCGCGAGCGGATGGAGCGGCGGGGCTGGCGGCTCGACGACCCCGCGTACCGGGCGACGTTCGAGGCGTGGAACAAGGTTCACTCGCTGAGCGTGCACCTGCACTACGCGAGTTGCCCGCCGGGGACGGTGTGCAACCCTCCGCCACCGACGACGGGCGGGGGATGACCAACAAGCTCCGCGGATCGACGCCGAACACGGCCGCGATCCGCCACACGGTGGCCAGCCGCGGGCGCGGCCACCTGCCCGACTCAAGCTCTCGCCACGTACCCGCGTCCACACCTGCGAGCGCCGCGGCCGTCTCGATCTCGATTCGGACGCGCCGCCGGAGTACGGCCAGCCGCCGACGATTGAGCACCGGCACCGCGCCCGGGGGTGGTAGCGTGACCCACGGCCGGCCGGGCGGCGGGCCGACGAGGAGATTGAACGGGTGCACCGCCAGCGCCGCTGCGACCTCGGCGAGCGTCGCGAGGTTCAGGTTCTCCGCACCCGACTTCCCGCGGCCCGACTCGATCCGGTCCCACGCCTGACGGCTGCCCAAGCCGGCGCGCGCCGCGGCCTCGGCGAACGTCATCCCGAGGAACTCGCGGCGGGCCTTCACCTTCGCGATGTCGAGCATGCCCTAGCCCTCCCGATTGATCCCGACGAGTTGGGCCAGCAGGCACGCGCACGCGTGGTTCGGGTCGGCGTGTTCGTCCGCCATGACGCGGGCGACGTGTCGAGTCGGCGGTTTCCCGCATACGTCAATCGCGACCATCTCGACGGCCGCCGGCTGCGAGCCGAGCATCGACGCGGGGATTCGGAAGACGCTGACGACGCGGCCAAGCGCCGTCACCCGGCGGAGCAGGGCGAAGGTGGGGCCGGTCACATTCCAGCTTTCCTCACGCGTCATGGCTTGACCTCGACCTCGAACCCGCGGACCCGATCCCGCCGATGGCGCCGAAGCCGTCGAATCAGCCACGCGCCCCACGGGAGCGCGAGCACGCCGGACACGAACCAGTGTGGCACTGAGACGCGGTACAGGCGGCCCGCGCCGAACGCCTGGCCGTCGCGGAAGTCGTAGTCGAACGGCCGAAGGCTGAGCGGGCCGATACCTGCAAGGCCGCCGACGCTTCCGAAGCTCGGATCGGCGGGGAAGAAGCCGGCGTTGTACTGGAGCCAGATCGAGCCGGGGAACACGTAGGCGTCGATGCTGCGCGCCGCGTAGCCGCGCGGGCTCTGGCCGAACCCGTAACCGTAGAGCGTCCCGCCGCGCACCGTGGCCCAGAGGCCGAGGTGGCCGAGCCACGCGAGCAGCGCGAGGGCCACGAGGGCGCGGGTGAGGAGGCGGCGGCGGGGCACACGGGGTACTCTAATTCGAATCGACTGCGCCGTGTACCCGGGCCTCCGGCTCAACTCTCCAAGGCCGGTCACGGGGGTTATGCCGCCCCACTTGGAAGGCGCCCACCCGCTCGCGCGTCGCGGTGTCCGCGGGCGCGGCGGAGAGCCATCCACCGCCGGGGACGGTCGGTATTCGGTAACGCCGGCCGAAGATGGACCGCAAAGGGCTTTGACGCGGTACGCCGGCACGAGAGCGGCACGTAGAAGGCCTCCAAGCGGGCGCGGGTCAGCTCGCGGCGCCGAGAGCGGCATCGGACCCGCTGTGCCGCCTCGTCCCGCTCCGCTGGCCGCGGTGGAGGTACTCGGTCAGCCGCTCGCCGGCAGCCCGCTCGTCCTGACCGTCGGCCGGCGCCGGCGTGGCCGTGGCCGCGTACAGCTGGCCGCGATACAGGTCGTACGTGGCCCGGATGAGTTTCCCGTAGAGCGCGGCCGCCCGGCGGACCGAAGCCAGTGAGAGCGCGAATGCCCCGGCCGCGACGGCCGCGGCGGGCCACCACCAGTACGTCCAGAGGAGGAACAGGGACGACCAGACCACGGCGCGCACGCTCCTGTCGAGGGTCGCCCGGCTGCTGACCAACTGCGACCGGGCGTGCTCCGGGATTACCAGCCACAAGTGCGGCCAAGTCACGAGCGTCGAAAGGCCGTAACGATGGTGGGCGTGGTCCTCCGCGCTGCGGAGCAGGTTCCCCGTGAGGGTCGGGAGCAGGCGGCGGGGCTGGGGCGGCAGTTCCGCCAGTCGCTCCTCGAGCTCGACGTAGCGGTCCAGGTCGCCCGCCGAGGCCGCCCCCGCTTCGACGCGGTCGGCGAGGTCGTCGTACTCTTGCGCCATGTCCCGGAGCCGCTTCGCCTGAGCGCGGACGCGCCAGTCCCGGATCCACCGGACCGGCCGGCGCTGCCACCAGTACCCCTCGATCAGGCGCAGCGCCGGGTACTGGAACCAAGTGACCGCGACCGTTGCCAACGTCAGCCCGACGAACGCGGCCAAGCCCAGCAGGATCACCGCGGTCGGGCTGGCCGTCGTCACGAACAGCCACACCTCGTGCGGGCGGGCGTGCCCGTACAGGACCGCCCCGGTGGCGAAGAACGCCGTGGCCGGGAGCAGGTCGGGGGCCGTCAACCCCTTGAGGAGGCCGGCGCCCAGGTCCTTGGGCAGGTCGTCGATCATGGCCGCCTCGCCGACCGACCCTGCGAGACCAACTCCCGCTTGTGGATCGGACAGAACAGGGGCTGGCCCGCCATGCGGAACCTTGTGTTCGACGGGCACCCCTTCGGGTCCCCGGGGCACACCATGCGGGACCCCGGGCGGAGCGGCGAGGCCTTGCCCGGCGGTAGTTCGAACGCGTGGAGCACGACCGGGGCGCCGGGGTCGTCCAACCCCTCGCGCAGGAGGTCGTGAAGTGCGGAATCGGCCCCCGGCGACGCCCGCACGGCCGCGGCCATCGCGTCGGTCGCGGCGGCGAACCCGGCGGCGGTCTGGGCCCCCGCCGCGAGGTCGGCCAAGCGTCGCTCGAGCGCCTCGGCGTCCGGCTGCGGGAGGAGGTTCCGCAGCCGCGTGCGTAGCACCTGGACCGCGTGGTACTGTGACGCGTAATCGTGCATCGGGGCAGCCGCGATTATACTTCCGTCGGCCCACCGGACAACTCGTGTCGCGGTGCGGCCCGGCGGTCGAAGCGGCCCGAGGTGTGCATGTGGATCCGGCGTCTGATCTCCGCGTTTCGACGGCCCGCCGCGGACCCGGTCATCGGGCGGGCGGACCTCGGCGACCGCGCCAACGTGTTAATGGGCCGGATGGCCTT